>NZ_JBHZCN010000031.1:0-86645 GCF_042755465.1 Kitasatospora sp. NPDC059160
TTCGACAAGGAGACCTACAAGCGCCGCAACGAGGTCGAGCGCACGATCAACCGGCTCAAGACCTTCCGGGCCGTCGCAACCCGCTACGACAAGCGGGCCTACGTCTTCCATGGCACGGTCACCGTCGCAGCGATCCGCCTCTGGCTCCGACCATGATCCGCCGGACAGAACCTAGACGGTGAAGTGGTCGAACTCGCCGGCCTTGGCGCCCTGGATCCAGGCGTTGAGCTTGGTGCGGGTGGTGGTGACGACGATGGTGGGGTCGTCCGATTCACGGAGGTAGACCAGCTCGCCGGCAGAAGCGATCTCGACGCAGTTGGTCTGGTCGTTGCTGTAGCTGGACTTCTGCCAGTTGAGCTGGTGCATGGCTATCTTCCCTGGACCTTGTAGCGGACGTGCTGGAGCAAACCCAGCGAGTCCCGCTGAGCTGGCGATGACTCGGATGTTGCCGCTGACAAGGGTGGTAGCGCCAAGCCCCTGAGCCGGTCGAACTTCCGATCAAATGTTGTCACGATCTCAGGGTCACCGATGAAGTCGCCGCCGTGCGGGTGGTCGAGTAGAACGGTGTCGAGGCGGGAGTGTGCTCCTCGGATGAGGAGGAAGGAGCTGTCGTTCGAAGCGTACGTGGTGCAGTCGAACGGGAGGATCTGGATCGTCACGTTCGGCAGTCTGCTCATCTCGATCAGATGGTTCAGCTGGTCCCGCATGACAGCTGCCCCTCCGTACATCATGTGCAGGGCTGCCTCGTGAATCACGGCGCGGTACGGGGGCGCGTTCTTGCCCGTGAGTACCCTGCTGCGCTCGCCGCGGAACTCGACCATCTTCTCGTTGTACCCCTGGATGACCTCGCTGTAGGCCTTGGTCTGCAAGAGCCCGGGGATCAGAAGGGATTCGTAGGTATCCAAGGCCGTTGCGCAGCTCTCCGCTTCGGCCAGGTCGAGCGCACTGCGCGTCGTGTGGTGCTTGAACTCGGTCCACCAGCCCTTGCCCGAGCTCTCGCTCATGGCGATGAGGCCAGCCCGGTACTCGGGGTCTGTGACCTTGCAGATGTCGAACCAGGCTTTCAAACGTTCAGTGTTGAGGCCGAGCCTGCCGGCCTCGGTGTGGCTGATGTTCGGACCTTTCACTCCCAAGGCCTCGCCGATCTCCAAGGCTGAGAGGCCTGCGGCGTCTCGAAGTCGGCGAAGTTCCTCGCCGAAGCGACGTTGGCGCTCGCTGATGCCAGTCCTGAATCCCATGAGCATGTCCTTCCCGCAACATGTGGCTACGGAAAGTGTAGAGGCATGTGCGGAGTGTGTTGCAGAGTTGAGGCAGATTCACCTACAGTTCAAAGCATGCCGTCGATCAGACGGTTCGTCAGTAGTGTTTGGGAGACTCCCCATGTGTGACCCCAACCTCAACTCCCCCTCCCTCCTCGTGTCCCGCGAGCTGTTGCGCGAGGCCATGGCGCGCGCCGGGTACGACCTCTCGGCGATCGCGGACGCCGAAGTCGCCCTCGCCGAACTGATCGTGAACGCCTGGAGGCACGGCCGGACCCCCTCGCCGGCCGTCGTCATCTCCGTCGAGTCCCGCACCCTCCGGGTCGACGTGGCCGACCTCAGCCCCCTCCTCCCCGCCCGCCGCAAGCCCGCCGAACTCTCCGAGTCCGGCCGTGGGTTGCAGCTGGTGGAAGGCCTCACTCACCGATGGGGCGCCGAGCCGCAGAAGACGGGCAAGCGAGTCTGGTTCGAGCTGTCGCAGGACGGTGGCGCCGCGTGAACGCCCTCCACCCCATCCATCCGGCCGATCCGGCGATCCACCACCTCACCGGCCCGCAGCTCACCGAACTCATCGTGGAACTCCGGACCGAGGGGCGCGAGTTCGGCATCCTCTGGCCGTCCGCCAAGCCGGGCGAGACCGTCCTGAACGGCCGGGTGCTCGTCGACCTGGGCAACGTTCCCGCCAGTACCGTGATCAACCTCCTGGCGCTGCTGCGCGAGTTCAAGCGACACCGGAGCTGAGTGCCAAGTTTGCTACCACCGGAAAGGAGCTTGACCTCAAGTCGGCTTCACCTCCTAGCGTCGGTCCTGCCGAAGTGATCGACGCGAAGGGGAGGGGTCGGCCGTGGAGTACTCGCACAGCGATGCCGAATTGATCAAGCAGCCCATCGGCTACTGGAGTTGGGCCGCGTACAAGGCCGTCGTCAACCGCACCCGTGGGGCGCTGGCCGAGTTCGGCACCACGCAGCCGCAGTGGTGGGTGCTCGCCCAGCTCGCCCGGGCCGAGGAGCCGAGGACCCGCGACGAGGTCTCCGCCGTGCTGCGCGACTACCTCGACACCGGACAGGACGCTCTCGGTGCCGATATCGACGCGACCGTCGAGCGCGGCTGGGTCGCCGAGTCCGCCGGGGGCCGGCTCGTACTGACCTCCGAGGGGCGGGAGTTCTTCGACCGGCTCGCCGCTCTCCAGGACGAGCTGTGGGCCGAGCGCCACGCGGACATCTCCGACGAGGAGTACCTGACCACGCTGAAAGTCCTGCAGCGGTTCGTCCACAACACGGGCGGGCAGGCCTGGCACCACTGAGCGCAGGGGGGTCGGACTGTCCGACCCCGTTCCTAGGATCGGCGCCATGCCCGATGCCTTCACCGTCCTGTGGACCCACGACACCTGCCGTTCCCTCCGCAAGGGGGGCCGGGTGGGTGAGCGTCCGCCCGTCGCCTACAGCGGGGTGCACCAGTCGCTGCCCGCCTGGTCGACGGCCAAGGCCGGGGACGAGGTGTACGCGCTGCACGTCAACCGGTGCGAGGTGTTCGTCGTCAGCCGGATGCGGATCGTCGACCGGGAGCGCGGCGAGTGCTGCGGCGCCGCCCGAGCGACCTGGCAGGACCCGGCCTTCCCGGGGCACGACGCCTGGTGGATGCTCGGTGCGGGCGGCTGCGGGGCCGAGGCCGTCCACGTGGACGGGACGCCCGTGCGCTTCGACCAGCGGATACCGGGGGAGCTCCTCGGGCAGCTCACCTGGCGCAACCAGCGGGGAAAGGTGCGGGGGTTGAAGCATCTGGTGGACGGGCGCCTCGAACGCTCCGTCAGCCTCCAGGGCTTCTACCGGCTGACCCCCGAGTCGGCCGACGAGCTCGCGGAGCTCGTCGGCCCGTGAGCCGGACCGCTGTGCACAGGAAGTCGGACCGGCCGACTTCCCGCGCACAGCGGCGATCAGGGGCCGACCCGCCCGGCGAGGTTCAGGGCCACCGCGATGTGGCTGTACCCGGGGAGGGACGACCCGACGGCCTTCTCGAAGCGGACGACGTCCGCGATCCCGAGCTTCTCCCCGCCGGGGAGGGTCCGGTTCGAGGTCCACAGGAGCAGCCGCAGCTGCTCGTTCTCCGCGCCGAGCATCGCCGCCGAGGGCTCCAACGGCTTGCCGTTGGCGGCCCGCCACTCGGCGACCTCGGCCCAGAAGGCGGCCACGGTGTCCCAGCAGACCGCTGCCCGGGGGCCGAGCAGGAGCCGGGTCTCCGCAGGAGAGCGGAACACGTCCAGGCTGTGGGAGGCGAGGTTCTGGAGATCCTCCAGGAAGGTGACGGCGAACGCGTACTCGGCCTCGTCCGCCAGCAGCTCCTCGATCAGCGCCAGGACCTCGGCCGTCCGGCCGTGATCCCGCCGGGCGACCCGGAAGGCGACCTGCCGGCAGACGTCCAGGTCCTCGTCGGCGTCCACCGAACGCGGGTCGACACCCGCGAGGTCGAGCAGTCGTGCCGACCGTCCGACCGGCCGTCGGCGCCAGGGGAAACGCATGGTGTTCCTCTCCGCCGAGGCGGTGGTGGGCATGATCGTCAGTGCCGGGGAAGCATGGCACGGTGTTCCACGCGGGCTGCGGGCGGGAGGGCCCAGGGGGAGTCGTCAGCGGCGCCGCTGCCACTCGGCGCGAGTGAGCTCGTACTCGACCTCGCCGTGTTCGGAGCCGGGGATCGCGTCCGGCCAGTCGCCGGTGAAGTTCCGCAGGAACGTCAGGCCGGACTTCTCCATCACGCGCCGGGAGCGGGAGTTGACCGTCATGGTGTTCGCGGTGACCCGCTCCACGCCGAGCTCGGTGAAGCCCTTGTCGATCAGCGCCCGTGAGCCCTCGGTGGCGTAACCCTTGCCCCAGGAGGCCTGGTTGAGCCGGTAGCCGAGCTCGACGACGGCGAGGTCGTGGTCGTCGAGCGGGCGGAACTCGAACCAGCCGAGGAAGGTGCCGGTGGCCTTCTCCTCGGCGGCCCAGAAGCCGCGGGTGCCGGAGCACGGGTGGTCGTGGAGGAGCCGGGGGAGGACCTTCGCCTCGACCGTCTCCCGGCGGGTCGGCTCGCCGCCGTTGATGAAGCGCATGACCTCGGGGTCGTTGTCCAGCGCGAGGAGGTGGTCGGCGTCGGCTTCGGTGAACGGGCGCAGGACGAGCCGTTCGGTCTCAAGGAATACATGCATGGCGCGATCCTGTCCGCCCGCGAACGAGTGTGCCACCGGATATCCGGCGGCCCACCGGCCGGCGCAGGAAGTCGGACGGGCCGACTTCCTGCGTGCAGCCGCCAGCGGTGAGCTGCTAGCCGGTCACCGGGGCCAGACGGAGGTGGTGGTGGGGCCAGGGGGGCGGCTCCGCCGCCGGGCCGAACCAGACCCGGACGTCCTCGCCGGTGCGGACGGGGAGGGCGGGGAAGTCGTTCTCGGCGTGTTCGGTGCGGTGCAGGGCGTGTTCCGGGGCGAGGTGCCGAGCGGCGTACGCGTCGAAGACCTCGAAGGCGGCCGGGTCGGGGTGGCAGACGGTGGCGAGCACCTCGCGGGCGCCGGGCGGCGGCAGGAACCCCGGGCCGCGCAGCAGCAGGACGTCGTCGCTGTCGACCATCGTCGCGTTGGCCGCGTCGCGGTGGGCCCGCCAGACCGGGCCGAAGTAGAAGGCCTCCAGGGCCCGGCGGCGCGCGGCCATGTCGGGGAAGGCGCGCAGCCAGACGAAGCGGTCCGGGTGGTCCAGGTCGCGGAAGCGGCCGCCGAGGGTGATGCCGACGGCCTCCTGCCCGGTCACGAACTCCCGCTCGAAGAGCTCGATCAGGGTGTCCCGGGCGCCGGGGTGCAGGGTGTACCGGCGCAGTTCGACGACGAGGCTCATGCGGCGAGCCCCTTGAACGCCCCGCCGGTACGGGTGAAGTCCATCGTCCAGTTGAGCTCCCAGCTGCGGCCGCCGTCGGCGGAGAACTCCTGCTCCCAGCGGGCGGCGTCCGGGCCGAGGCGGTACCAGGTGAAGTGCACCCGGATCGGGCGGCCGCCGTAGGTGTCGTCGCCGTGGAAGTCGCCGCGGTCGCCGGTGAAGGCGCCGGTCACCGGCGGGTCGAGCCGGCCGGTGCGGCTGTCGGACCAGAAGATCGACCACTGCCGCGCCTCCCGGTCGTACAGGCGCAGGGTGGCGCCCCGGCGGCCGAGGGTGGGGAAGGCGATCTCGTCGATGTTGCCCGCGCCCCCGAACAGTGGCCGGACCACGGACTCGCCGGGGAACTCCTCCCAGCCGATGTCGCTGCCGATGTCGCTGTCGCCACCGCTGAGCGGGGCGGTGAGGCGGCGGTTGGCCACCTGCCAGGTGCCGTGCAGGAAGTCGAAGTCGTTCGTGCCGTTCATGTGCCGCAGGCTAGGAGCGGTCCACTGACATCCACTGTCAGTGAATACTGCTCGGTATGCGCGCGAGCCGACTGGTCACCCTGCTCCTGCTGCTCCAGAACCGGGGCCGGATGACCGCCCGGGAGTTGGCGCAGGAGCTGGAGGTGTCCGTCCGGACGGTCTACCGGGACGTGGAGGCGCTGGCCGCCGCCGGGATCCCGCTGTACGGCGAGGCCGGGCACGAGGGCGGCTACCGGCTGGTCGACGGCTACCGGACCCGCCTCACCGGGCTGACCGCCGAGGAGGCCCAGGCCGCGTTCCTCGCCGCGCTCCCGGGCACCGCCGCCGACCTCGGCCTCGGTGGGGCCCTCGCCACCGCCCAGCTCAAGCTGCGAGCCGCGCTGCCCGCGGAGCTGCGCGAGCACGCCGGGCGGATCCAGGAGCGCTTCCTGCTGGACGCGCCCGGCTGGTACGGCCGCGCGGACGAGACCCCGCACCTGGCGGCCGTCGCCGCGGCGGTGTGGGCGCGCCGGGCGGTGGTGCTGCGGTACCGGCGGTGGCGGGCGCCGGAGGAGATCGAGCGGCGGGTGGAGCCGTACGGGCTGGTGCTCAAGGCGGGCCGCTGGTACCTGGTGGCCGGCGGGCCGTCCGGGACGCGGACCTACCGGGTCGACCAGGTCATCGAACTGCGGCCGCTGCCGGAGGAGTTCTCCGTGCCGGAGGGCTTCGACCTGCCGGCGTACTGGCAGGCCCACCTGGCGGACTTCCGGGCCCGGCTGCACACCGGGGAGGCGCTGGTGCGGTTGACCCCGGAGGGTGCCCGGCGGCTCGGCGTGCCGCCGGGGGAGGGCGGCTGGACGCAGGCCCGGGTGCCGATCGAGTCGGTCGACCACGGGCACGGGGAGTTCCTGCGGCTGGGCGCCGACATCGAGGTGCTGGAACCGGCCGAACTGCGCGAGCGGATCGCGGGGACGGTCCGGGCGCTGGCCGTCCGCTACGGGAGCGCCGATTCCGGGAGGTGAGGGCCCAGGGCCGCCCGGAGTCGCCCGTAGCCGCTCAGAGCCGCCCGTAGCCGCCCGGAGCCGCTCAGAGCCCGACGAAGTGGTCGAACTCGCCGTCCTTGGCGCCCAGGATCCAGGCGTTGAGCTTGACCCGGGTGGTGGTGACGACCAGGTCGGGGCGGTCGGACTCGCGGATGTAGACGAGCTCCCCGGCGGAGGCGATCTCCAGGTACCTGGCCTCCCCGGCGCTGAAACTCGACCGCTGCCAGTTGAGCTGGTCCATGCGTGCTCCTCCTGATCGTTCACCACAGCCGCAACGAGGGTACTGCTCCACGCAAGAGGGCAGCGGCACCGTTTCGGTCATGTCAATTCGTGCGGGTCGCTGTGCTATTCCATTGGGGTGTCAGTCGTTCCTACACTGAGACCCCGCCGCACGGGGGCTGCGGGAGCCAGGTTGCCGACGGGCCCGGGGGAGGCACGTGTGACTGACCGGGGCTGGGACGAGGACGAAGCCCGGCCGTACTTCTTCCTCTCCTACGCGCACACGCCGAAGTCCGGTGCGCGGGGCGCCGGCGACCCGAACCACTGGGTGCGCCAGCTGTACCGGGACCTCTGCGAGGCGGTGCTCCAACTGACCACCGTCCCGGCCGGGGTGCCGGTCGGATTCATGGACGAGTCCATGCACCAGGGCGAGTTGTGGGCCGAGCGGCTGTCCGAGGAGCTGGCGACCTGCCGGGTCTTCGTGCCGCTGTACTCACCCCGGTACTTCAACAGCGTTCCGTGCGGCCAGGAGTGGCACGCCTTCACCCGCCGCCCGGTCTACCCGGCGACCATGGAGGTGGAGCGCACCAGTGGCATCGTCCCGGTGCTGTGGGCGCCGATGAGCCGCTACCGGCTGCCCCAGGTGGCCGGCGAACTCCAGTTCAACCACGCGGGGTTCGGGCCCGACTACGCCACCGAGGGCCTGTACGCGCTGATGAAGCTCAGCTACTTCCGGGCCGCCTACGAACTGGCCGTGCACCGGCTGGCCGCGCGGATCGTCCAGGTGGCGGAGGAGACGGTGATCCCGGTCGGGCGGCGGCTGGAGTTCAACGGGCTGCCCAGCGCGTTCAACGTGTCCGCCCCGACCAAGCAGCTGCGGATCTCCGTACTCACCTACCACCAGGGCGAGTTGCCGCAGGACCGCAACCCCGACTTCTACGGCGCCCGGCGCACCGACTGGCACCCGTACCGGCCGGCCGGCTCGCCCATCGCGCAGCACGCCGTACGGCTGGCACGGCAGTTGGGGTTCCAGCCGACCGTGCACGAGTTCGACGACGAGGTGGAGTCCATCATCGAGGGCAACGCCGAGGCCCCCGGACTGCTGCTGCTGGACCGGTGGGCGCTGCGCGACCCGCGCCGCCGGGAGCTGGTCCGCCGCTTCGACCGCTCCGACGCCACCTGGGTCAGCGTCCTGGAACCGTGGAACACCGAGGACCGGGAGTGCCTCGAACGGGACGGCGAGTTCAGCGGGCTGAGCGACCAGACGCTGCGCAAGACCCGGCGGGCCGGGCGCCCGAGCTTCCTCGGCGTCACCGGCCCGACCGGGCTGAACAGCCTGGAGGACTTCGACGACGCGCTGCCCCGCGCCGCGATGAAGGCCAAGTACGCCTTCGAGAGCCGGACCAGGGCCGAACCGGAGGAGCCCCCGGCGCCCCGGCCGAGCCTGCGCGAGGCCTTCCGCCGCGGCCCCGGCGGCTACGGGCCGGACGGCTTCGGCGGGCACCGCACCGAACCCTTCGGGCCGGACCCCTTCGACCGCGACCACGACCCCGACCGGGACGACCGCGACGACAGCCCTGGCCGGGACGACAGCCCCGGCCGGGACGGCCGCGCCGCGCGGGACGACTACGGCGCGCGGGACGGCTACGGCGCCGACGAGGAACGCACCGTCCGACTCTCCCGCGCGGACTACGCCGCCCCCGAGGCCCGGACCGCCCCCGACCCCCGGACCGTCCCCGACCCCCGCGCCGCCCCCGAGGACCGCACCACCCGTATCACCCGTATCACCCGCACCACCCGCACCACCCGTGACGACCGCACCGCCCGTGACAACGATCGCCCCTACCGCAACGACCGTGACGACGGCGATGACCCCGATGCTGGGATGGCGCCCTTGGGAGGACCGCACCGATGAGTGACAACACCACCAGGAACCTGCGCCTCGGCGCCGCCGAACTGGCCGCCACCCGCGAGGCCGCCCGGCGGGCCGCCGAGCAGGACCGCCAGGGCCGGATCATCACCTTCTACTCCTACAAGGGCGGCACCGGCCGCACCATGGCCCTCGCCAACACCGCGTGGATCCTCGCCGCCAACGGCTTCCGGGTGCTCACCGTCGACTGGGACCTGGAGGCGCCCGGCCTCGCCAAGTTCTTCCACCCCTTCCTGGACCCGGCCTCGCTGGCCGGCACCACCGGGATGATGGACCTGATCGCCGAGTACCGGGAGGAGGCGCTGCGCCCGGTCGAGCACGCCGAGGGCTGGCACCTGGACTTCGCCCGGGTGCACCCGCACGCCCTCTCGCTCTCCTGGCCGCACTTCCCGGCCGGCGGCAGCCTGGACTTCCTCTCCGCCGGCCAGTTCAACCGGGACTACTCCGAGGCCGTCACCCACCTCGACTGGGACATCTTCTACGACCGCTTCGACGGCGGGCAGTTCTTCGACGCGCTCAAGGCCGACATGGCCAAGCGCTACGACTACGTGCTGATCGACTCCCGCACCGGCCTGTCCGACATCGCCGAGATCTGCACCGTGCAGATGCCCGACGACCTGGTGGTCTGCTTCACCCTCAGCGACCAGTCCATCGACGGCGCCTCCCGGATCGCCCAGCACATCCACGACCGCTACCGCGACCGCGGCATCCGCATCCTGCCCGTCCCGATGCGCATCGACGAGGGCGAGAAGGAGAAGGCCGACGCCGGCCGCGCCCTGGCCCGGGTCCGCTTCGACGGCCTGCCCGCCGGCCTGGGCAGCGAGGAACTCGCGGGCTACTGGGGCTCGGTGGAGATCCCGTACCGGCCGTTCTACGCCTACGAGGAGATCCTCGCCACCTTCGGCGACCAGACCGGCACCCCCACCTCGATGCTGGCCGCCTGCGAGCGCCTCACCTCGATGATCACCGAGGGCCGGGCCGCCGGCCTGCCGCCGATGGACGAGGAGGTGCGGCTGCGCTACGTGGACGCCTTCACCCGCCGCCGCCCGTCCGTGCCCGCCGACCTCTACCTGTCCTACGTGCCCGAGGACCGGATGTGGGCGGACTGGATCGAGTCCGTGCTGACCAGGGCCGGCTTCCGGGTGCTGCCGCGCGACCTCAGCGCCGGCACCGACCCGCGCGAGGAGACCGAGCGCGGCATCGACTCCGCCTACCGCACGGTCGCCGTCCTCTCGCCCGCCTACCAGCGCTCCCCGCAGGCCCGGGCGCTGTGGGAGTCGGTGGTCAACTCCGACCCCTCCGGCACCCGGCGCCAGCTGCTGCCGGTGCGCGTCGGCGACGTCCGGCTCACCGCGCCGTTCAGCAACCGCAACCCGGTCGACCTGGTCGGCCGCGACGAGAACCAGTCCATCCAGAGCCTGCTGCGCGCCCTCGGCCGCGGCGACGCCGTGCTCGACGACGCCCCGGCCGGCGGCCCGCGCTTCCCCGGCAGCAAGCCCTCGGTGTGGGACGTCCCGCCGCGCAACCCCTCCTTCACCGGCCGCGCCGCCGTCCTGGAGCAGCTGCGCAACCAGCTGCGCGGCGGCATGGCGGCCGTGCTGCCCACCCCGCAGACCCTGTACGGGCTCGGCGGCGTCGGCAAGACCCAGGTCGCGCTGGAGTACGCCCACCGCTTCATGTCCGACTACGACCTGGTCTGGTGGATCGACGCCGAGCAGACCGAACTGGTCGCCCCGGCCCTCGCCGAACTCGCCCGCCGCCTCGGCCTGCGGGTCGGCGACTCCGTCACCGAGGCCGCCGAGGCCGCCCGGGAGGCGCTGCGCCGCGGCGTACCCACCTCGCGCTGGCTGCTGATCTTCGACAACGCCGACGAGCCCTCCGAGATCCGCCGGTTCTTCCCCGGCGGCTCCGGCCACATCCTGGTCACCTCCCGCAACCAGGCCTGGACCGGGCACGCCGAGGCGCTGGAGGTCGACGTCTTCACCCGCGGCGAGAGCGTCGAGCACCTGTGCCGGCGCGCCCGCAGCCTCTCCCGCGCGGACGCCGACCGGGTCGCCGAGGCCGTCGGCGACCTGCCGCTGGCCGTCGAGGTGGCCGCCGCCTGGCTGGACACCACCGGCACCCCGGTGGAGACCTACGTCGCCCAGCTGCACGCCGAGGCCGCCCGCGCCCTCGCCGTCGACCACCCCACCGACTACCCCACCCCGGTCGCCGCGACCTGGAACGTCTCCATCGGCCGGCTGCGCCAGCAGTCCCCGGCCGCCGTCCGGCTGCTCCAGCTGTGCGCCTTCTTCGCGCCCGAGCCGATCTCGATGAACCTGTTCTACAGCGACCAGATGATCCGGGCGCTGGTGAAGTACGACGCCGACCTCAGCGACAAGTTCATGCTCGGCAAGGTCATCCAGGCGATCGGCCGGTACGCGCTGGCCAAGGTCGACGCCGGCAGCAACAGCTTCCAGGTGCACCGCCTCGTCCAGGCGGTGATCCGGGCCGGGATGACCGACGACGAGCAGGAGATCGCCGTCCACGAGGTGCACCGCATCCTCACCGGTGCCCGGCCCGTCCTCGGCGACACCGACGACCCGGCCAACTGGCCCGCCTTCGACGAGATCTGGCCGCACCTGTCGCCCTCCAAGGCGCACAACTGCGACGAGGCCGACACCCGCCAGCTGCTCATCGACCGGGTCCGCTACCTGTGGAAGCGCGGCGAACTCGACCGCGCCCGCGACCTCGGCCACGCCCTCGACGCCGAGTGGACCAGCAAGCTCGGCGAGGACGACCGGCAGACCCTGCTGCTGCGCTTCCAACTCGCCAACGTGCTGCGCTCCCAGGGCAACTACGCCGAGGCCCTGGCCCTGGACGAGGCCACCCTGGAGCGCCAGCGGGTGCTCCTCGGCGAACACCACCCGTACACCCTGATGACGGCCGGCTCGCTCGGCGCCGACCGGCGGGCGCTCGGCCGCTTCCAGGCCGCGCTCGACCTCGACCAGGAGATCCTGGAGCAGTTCCGCGAACTGTTCGGCGACGACAACCCGCGCACCCTGTCGATGGCCAACAACCTCGCCATCGACTTCCGGCTGGTCGGCAACAGCGAGGCCGCCCGCGAACTCGACCAGGAGACCCTCGACCGGCGCACCGCCGTCCTCGGCCCCAAGCACCCCTACACCCTCTCCACCAAGTCCAACCTGGCCCGCGACCTGCGCGAACTCGGCGACTACCGCGGCTCGGTGGACCTCCTCCAGGAGGTCACCTCCGACCTCGGCGACGTCCTCGACCCGGACCTCCCGGAGAACCTGCGCAACGCCAAGTCGCTGGCCGTCTCCCTGCGCCGGATCGGCCAGCTCGCCGAGGCCCGCCGGATCACCAAGGAGACCTACGAGCGCTACCTGGAGCGCTACGGCGCCGACGCCCCCGACGCGCTCGCCTGCGCGCTCAACCTGGCGGCCGACCACAGCGCCTCCGGCGACAAGGAGGCCGCCCGCGACCTCTGCTCCACCGTCTTCGAGGGCCACCGGCGGCTGTTCGGCGACGAGCACCCGTTCACCCTGGCCTGCGCCAACAACCTGGGCATCTACCTGCGCGGCAGCGGCGACGTCCAGGGCGCCATCGAGCGCGGCCGGCTCACCGTCGACGGACTGACCCGCTCGGTCGGCGCCGAGCACCCGTACACCCTCAACGCGGTGATCAACCTGGCCAACGCCTACGGCGACGACGGGCAGACCGACCTCGCCGAGGCGCTCGGCCGGGCCGCCTACTCGGGCCTGTGCGGGCGGTACTCGCCGCAGCACCCGGACGCCGTCGCCTGCGAGGCCAACCTGGCGATCACCCTGCGCTCGGCCGGCCGGCACACCCAGGCCGCCGAACTGCGCGCCCGGGCGATCTCCGAACTGATCCGGCAGTTCGGCGAGGAGCACCCCAACACCGTCTCCGCCCGCGGCTGGAAGCGGATCAACCGCGACCTGGAGCCGCAGCCGGTGTAGTCACCGGGGCGGGGTATCGTGCGCAACCATGGATACTCCGCCCCCGGTCCTGGTCACCCGGCACCCCGCGCCCGGCGTCCTGGAACGGCTCACCGACCGGTACGCCGTCACCGTGCGCGAGACCGACGAGGAGCTGGACCGGGCCGAACTGCTCGCCGCCGTCCGCGGCCGCCGGGCCGTGCTCACCACCCTCAACAACCGGGTGGACGCCGAGTTCCTGGACGCCGCCGGCCCCCAGCTGGAGATCGTCGCCAACCACGCCGTCGGCTACCACAACATCGACCTGGCGGCCTGCGCCGAACGCGGCGTCGTCGTCACCAACACCCCCGGTGTGCTCACCAACGCCACCGCCGAGACCGCCTGGGCGCTGCTGCTGGCCGCCGTCCGCCGGCTCGGCGAGGGCGAGCGGCTGCTGCGCTCCGGCACGCCGTGGACCTGGAGCCCGAACTTCCTGCTCGGCCTGGAACTGGCCGGCACCCCGCTCGGCGTGCTCGGCATGGGCCGGATCGGGCAGTCGGTGGCCCGCCGGGCCGCCGCCTTCGACATGCCGGTCGGCTACCACAACCGCCGCGCCCTGCCGCCCGAGCAGGCCCACGGCGCCGAGTGGAAGCCGCTGGAGGAACTGCTCGCCACCTCCACCGTGCTGGTCGTCACCTGCCCGTACACCGAGGAGACCCGGCACCTGCTGGACGCCCGCCGGCTGGCCCTGCTGCCGCCCGGGGCGGTGGTGGTCAGCATGACCGCCGGCGTGGTGGACGAGGAGGCGCTGGCCGCCGCGCTGGAGTCCGGCGCGCTGTTCGCCGCCGCCGTGGACAACTTCGAGCACGAGCCGGACGTCCCGTCCGCGCTGCTCGCCCAGGAGCGCGCGGTGCTGGTCCCGCACCTGGGCAGCGCCACCGTACGAACCCGGCAGGCGATGGGCGGCCTGGCGGTGGACAACATCCTCGCGGTGCTGGGCGGCTCCGAACCACTGACCCCGGTGAAGCGCTGACCGGGGTTACCCCGCCGCCCAGGCCAGGGCCGTGGTCATCACCCGGAACGCCCCGAAGTGCGCGGCGCCGGGCTCCAGGAAGAGCTCGGCGCCGGGGACGTGGTCGGCCAGCCAGCGGGAGTGGTCCACCGGCGAGAACTGGTCGTCCGCGCCGTGCCACAGCCAGGTCGGCACCCCGATCGACCCGACGTCGAAGCCCCAGTCGGCGGTGAAGGCCAGCACGTCGTCGATCCAGCCGTCCGCGCCGTGCCGGAACGCCTCCCGGTAGTTGCTCTGCAGCATCCGGCGCAGCCCGCTGTCCGCCACCACCTCCCGGTCGGCGGGCGACAGTTCGGTGCGCAGCCCGTTCAGCAGCCGGACCGGGTCGTCCTTGATCTGGCGGGAGCGGAACTCCATCGCGTCGGCGATCCGGCTGTGCCCGCGCTCCGCCTCCCGGTAGGCCCGGACGTTGGACGGGGTCATCCCCGCGTACCAGTCCAGGCCGGTCGCGTTCCGGGGCGCCAGCCCCACCAGCACCGCCACCCGGCTGACCCGCCCCGGCAGCATCGCCGCGCAGGCCAGCGCGTGCGGGCCGCCGCCGGAGCGGCCCAGCACGGCGAAGTCGCCCAGGCCCAACTCGTCGGCGATGGTGCGCACATCGGCCGCCGCGTGCGACACCCGGCGGCCGAACAGCCGGGTCGAGTCGCCGTAGCCCGGCCGGTCGTAGGAGATCAGCCGCACCCCCAGCCGGTACAGCACGGTGCTGCGCGGATGCGGCCCGACCCTGCTGCCCGGCATGCCGTGCAGCAGGAACACCGGACGGCCGCGCGGATCGCCGAGGGACTCCACGGCGAGGGCGCGACCGTCCGCCGCTTTGACCATCCGTAACGCCACGCGTTCCTCCTCAGTGCTCCCGGTCGGTGGTGGTGCGCACCTCCCGGCGGGCCTGCCAGGTGGTGTGCTCGCGGGACACCGCGTCCTCGGCGTCCCGGGCCAGCCGGGCCCAGATCTCCTCGGCGTCCATCGACTCCAGGTCCAGCCGGGCGAGTTGGAGGCGGATCAGCTCCAGCTCCTCGGCGGCCAGCCCGTACGCGGCGGCCAGCGGGCGGTACTGGCGCAGCTGCGCCCAGGCGGTGACCGAGGCGGCCACCGCCGACACCGTGCCCAGCGCGTCGTAGGTGAAGGCGCCGAGCGCCCGCAGCACCGCCAGCGCCAGGCCCAGCGCCGGCAGCAGCACCCCCAGGACGTCCGTCCAGTAGCCGGCCCGGGCGCAGTAGCGGGCCTTGCCGCGGTACCAGTCGTGCTGCACCCGGATCCGCTCGTTCAGGTACACCTCGCGGCGCACCGCCAGCGGCTGCCCGCGCAGGTCGCGCATGGCCGGGGTGATGTCCACCCCGGTCGCCGGCACCCCCACCGGGCCGCCCCGGAACGCGCCCAGCACCCGGGCGAGTTGGAAGCGGTACAGGCCCTCGGCGTCCGGCAGGCTGTGCGGCGGCGGCTGGTAGGCGTCCGCCCGGACGGCGAACTTCCAGGCCAGCGTCTTCACCGACTCGGCGGCCGCCCGGCCCTCGTACCAGAGGCCCTGCGGGTTCTGCCGGCCGATCACCACCGCCAGCGCCACCGCGCCCAGGTAGGCCGCGGCGGCCGCCCAGGCCCACGGCTCGCCGTCGGCCGAGCCGGTCGCGGCCGCGACCAGCAGCAGGAGCAGCTCCCAGGCGGAGAGCAGCACCGAACGGCGCTGGCCGCGCAGCGAGGCCGCGTCGGCGGCCCAGAAGAACTCGGGCAGCAGCTCCCGCTCGCGCACCCACCCGGTCCGTCCCGCACCAGACGCCATGCTCGGCCCCCACCCGTCGCTCCGGTCCCTCCGCTCTCCTGCCCCGGGCGGGTCGCCGGTACGCCTGGCCGCGGCGGGGGCGCCGCGCAATGGCCGGGAAGGCCCGGTGGATTGTCCGGTACGCCCCGTGGTCGGACGGTTGCGAGCCGTCAACAAGGTGTCGTCAGTAGGTGTAGAGGATGCGCTCGGCGTTGTCGGCCATCTGCTTGGTGTTCCACTCGGTGCCCCCCGGGACGTTGCCGGAGCGGAACAGCGGCGGCGCGGCGGCGTCCCCGGCGGCCGCCCGGTCGGCCAGCCGGCCGACCGCGGAGGCGACCACGGCCTGCATCAGCGCGCTGGTGACGATGGTGGAGACCGGGCCGAAGGAGGTCTCGGCGCCCGGGTGGGTCAGCTCGCCGTCGCCCACCGCGACCTTGCTGTCCAGCACCACGTCGCAGTGGTCCTTGAGGTAGGTGCCGGAGGGGTGCGCCGAGGGCACCTCCTCGGGGTAGGCCAGCGAGGTCACCCCGATCACCTTCAGGCCGCGGTCCCGGGCGTACCGGGCCAGCTCGACCGGCATCACCTGGCGGCCGGAGAGCGAGATCAGGAACAGCAGGTCCCCGCTGGTCGCCGGGGTCAGGTCCAGGGTCGAGGTGGCCAGCCCGGACACCCGCTCCAGGGCGCTGGCCAGCGGCGCGGGCATCATCGTCACCCCGGCCATCCCGGGCACGTTCAGCAGGTTCATCGGGACCAGCCCGCCGGCCCGGTAGACCACGTCCTGGGCCGGCAGCGAGGAGTGCCCGGCGCCGAAGGTGAACACCCGGCGGCCCTCGGTGATCGCCTCGGCCAGCAGGGCGGCCGCCGCCTCGATGGTGTCGGACTCCTCCGCGCGGACCCGGTTCAGGTGGGCGATCGCCGCGTCGAAGTACCGGCCGACCAGGTCGTTCATCGGTTGCCTTCGCTCTCTGCCGGTGGGGGCGCCGGCCGGGTGGGGCGACCGGGACGGCCCGGACGCCAGTGGAGAAAGCTACGGCGAGCACGGTCGCGCCCCGGCGGCACCGCTGTCAACAGGAACGAAAACCGGTCCCGGAAACCCCGGGGCGGGCCCGGTTGTCGGTGCGGTACGTCAGAATTGGCGGTGAGGACACCGAAGAACGGAGCCAGCGGCGATGTCTGGGCTGATCGACACCACTGAGATGTACCTTCGCACCATCCTGGAGCTGGAGGAAGAGGGCATCGTCCCGATGCGTGCCCGGATCGCGGAGCGCCTGGAGCAGAGCGGTCCCACGGTCAGCCAGACGGTCGGCCGGATGGAGCGCGACGGGCTGCTCCAGGTCGCCGGCGACCGCCACCTCGAACTGACCGAGGAGGGCCGGCGGCTCGCGGTGCGCGTGATGCGCAAGCACCGCATCGCCGAGTGCCTGCTCGTCGACGTGATCGGCCTGGAGTGGGAGCAGGTGCACGAGGAGGCCTGCCGCTGGGAGCACGTGATGAGCGAGACGGTCGAGCGCAAGGTGCTCGCCATGCTCGGCCACCCGACCCAGTCCCCGTACGGCAACCCGATCCCGGGGCTGGACGAGCTGGGCGACACCAAGGCCGAGGGCGAGGGCTTCGACGCCGCGCTCGTCCCGCTGGACACCGTCAAGCCGGGCGAGGCCGGCGCGGACGTGGTGGTCCGCCGGATCGGCGAGCCGATCCAGACGGACAGCGAGCTGATGAGCACCCTGCGCCGGGCCGGCGTCCGGCCGGGCTCCACGATCAAGGTGGCGGCCGGCACCGGCGTCGGCGGCGTGCTCGTCGGCACCGGGGACAACGCGGCGGAGCTGGGCAAGGACATCGCCCAGCACGTCTTCGTCGCCCAGGCCTGACCCCGCCCGGCCGGGCCCGATCGCCGCGCCCCGTGCGACGGTCGGGAAGCCCCGGGTGACGATCGGGGCCCGCTGCTCCCCGTGCAGCGGGCCCTTCCCGTCCCTCCCCGGCTCCCTCCCGGTCCCCTCCTGCCCCTCCCGTTCCCTCCCGGCCCCTCCACCGCCTCGCCCGGCTTCCCCGTCCGAGCGACCCTTCCGGCGACCCCACACACCGCAATTCCTCCCCTCGGCCGATCATGGCAATCCTTGAGCGCTGTCACTCGTACGAGGGGCTTTCCCGGTTGACCAGCGGGTAGACCGAGGCCTTATCCGCACATGCGTGTGACGGGCCCCGCCTCCGGTGGGAGACAAGGCCCGTCACTCGCGCGCGTTGTGTCGCGCGGTGCACGCCCTCACCCGATCGGCGCAGGGCGGCAGGCTTCGGCCGTTCGGACGCCGGCCGTTCAGACGCCGGCCGGCTGGGCTGCCTGGAGCTGCTGGGCGGGCGCCTCGCGGCCGCAGGCGTAGGCGAGCGGACTGATCAGCTCGGCGGCGTCCGGCAGCCAGCGGTTGGACTCGGAGGGGGAGCGGGCCCACTGGGCGTAACCGGTGGAGCCGATCCGCGAGGGCGGGGCGACCGTCCAGTCCCCCTCGCCGCGGGCGACCAGGTCCAGCCGCCCGGGCGGCCAGCCGAGCTTGCGGAGCATCTCCGGCAGCTTGGCCGCGACGCCGGGCAGCACCAGGAAGTGCAGCCGCCGCCCGACCCGGCCGGGCGAGCTGGGCAGCACCACGACCGGGCCGAGCTGGAGGTCCATCCGCTCCATCCGGGCCAGCGCCAGGCACCCGGCGGTCTCCGGCACGTCCAGGACGTCGAAGGACCGGCCGGTGGGCAGCAGGATCGAGGCCTTGGGCCGTTCGGTCCACCAGCGCCGCACCGCGCCCGGCCCGGCGCTCGCCTTGCGGGCCCAGTCCGCGTCCAGCGGGTGGGCGCCCGGCTGGGGGCAGCGCTGGTCGCCGCAGGAGCAGCGGGCGGGCCCGTCGCCGTCGATCAGCCAGGCGCCGGGGGCCACCTCCCAGTGGCGGTTCTCGGCGTAGCCGACGGCTTCGATCAGCAGCGGGGGCAGGCCGGCGTTCTTGTCCTGGCCGGGGGCGTCGGGGATGTCTTCCACGGGCTGCTCAACTACCGTGCGTGAGGCTGGTTACGGCCCGGCGGGCCCCGGTCGGCCGCATCCCGGCAATGTCACCCGAACCGGTGACTCAAGCGAGTTGGGGCGGGCGGAGGCAGGCGCAGCGGGGGCGCACGGAAGCATTCCCCAGGGCGCGCGGGGGGTGCGGTTCGTCACCGTGGGTATCCCGCTGACGTTGCTGATCGCTAACCTGGTGTCAGATTCCTTGGACGGTCGGACAGTCGGCAACAGATCAGCACATCGTCGCCCGCCGGCCGGGACCGGAGGGTGTGGGGAGGCGAAGCCCAATGGCCGCGAGACCACTCGTCGCACGACAGCCCAACGAGCGCCTGCAGCAACTGATCCAGGAGGCCAGTTGCTCCAACGCCGGTCTGGCCCGCAGGGTCAACCTGTGCGGCGCGGAGCACGGACTGGACCTGCGCTACGACAAGACCTCCGTCGCCCGCTGGCTGCGCGGGCAGCAGCCGCGCGGTCAGGCGCCGGCCGTGATCGCCGAGGCGCTCGGGCGCAAGCTCGGCCGCAGCGTGTCGGTCGAGGAGATCGGCATGGCCGACGGCAAGAACCTCAGCTCCGGCATCGGGCTGCAGTTCGCGCCGACCCTGAACGCGGCCCTGGAGCAGGTGTGCGAGCTGTGGCGCAGTGACGTCGGCCGGCGGGACTTCCTCACCGGGGCGACGGTCGCCGCCTCCGCGCTGGTGGAGCCCAGCCGGGACTGGCTGATCACCCCGCCCGACCCGGTGGTGGCCCGCACCGGCGGTCCCCGGGTCGGCCCGACGGACGTGTCCGCGATCAAGGCCACCACCGCGATGCTGGTCGACCTGGACCACCGCTTCGGCAGCGGCCATGTGCGCCCGGTCGTCGTGCACTACCTCAACTCGGTGGTCTCCGGCCTGCTCGGCGGCGCCTACCGGGAGGAGACCGGGCGCCAACTCTTCGCCGCGGTGGCCCGGTTGACCGAACTGGCCGGCTACATGGCGGTGGACACCGGGCAGCCCGGGCTCGCCCAGCGCTACTACATCCAGGCCCTGCGGCTCGCCCAGGCCGCCGACGACCGCGGCTACGGCGGCTACGTGCTGGCCGCCTCGATGAGCCACCTGGCGGCCACCCTCGGCAACCCGCGGGAGATCGCCCAGCTCGCCCGTGCCGCCCAGGAAGGCGCCCGTACGGTGGCCACCCCGACGGCGATGGCGATGTTCTACGCCGCCGAGGCCCGCGGCCACGCCCTGCTCGGCGACGCCCGCTCCTGCGAGGCGGTGTCGGCCAAGGCCCTGGAGATGATGGAGAAGCGCCGCCCCGAGGACGACCCGGACTGGATCGCCCACTTCGACGACGCCTACCTCGCCGACGAACTCGCCCACTGCCACCGGGACCTCGAACAGGCCGGGCCGGCCGAGCACTACGCCCGCCGGGCGCTCGACCTGCACCCGCCGACCCGGGTCCGCCGCCGCGCGGTGGACCTCGTGCTGCTCGCCACCGCCCAGCTCCAGCAGCGCGACCTGGAACGCGCCTGCGAGACGGGCACCCAGGCGGTGCGGCTGCTCAGCGGGCTGCGCTCCAACCGGGGCGTGGAGTACCTGGACGAGTTCCGGCGCCGGCTGGAGCCCTACCGGGAGCAGCGGGTGGTGCGCGAGTTCCACGCCAGGGCGGACGCGGAGGCGGCCTGACCACCGTCTGTGCAGGGAGCGTGTGGGAATGTCCCGCCCGCGTGGTCACCCGGTGAGGCGAACCGGTAGCGTGGGCGCGACGTCCAAGGAACTGTGATGCTCCCAAGAACCGACGAGATGTGGTCCGCCGCCAGTGCGCGGTCCTGCACAGGTGAGGAATCGCGTTGAGTCAGCGCCGCTCGTACAACTCGGGTGACTTCAACCTGGACGACCTGTTCCGCCCCGAGCCCGGCCAGCCCCAGGGCCAGCCGGGCCAGCAGCAGGGCCCCACGGCCGTGCCGCCGGTGGGCCGGCCGTCCGGGCAGCCCGAGTACCTCGGCGAGGGCGCGCAGGCGCCGCCGACCCAGGCGATGCCCCCCCAGCAGCCCGCCTGGGGTGCACCGCCGCAGGCCGGTTACGGCGCCCCGCAGCAGGCCCAGCCGGCCCCCGAGACCCAGCACCTGCCGCCGTACCCGGCCGGCGACCCGCAGGGCGGCTACCCGGCGCCGCAGCCCGGCTACGGCGTCCCGCCGCAGACCGCGCCCGGCTACCAGGGCTACCCGCAGGCCACCCAGCCGCAGCTGCCGCAGCACCAGCAGCACCAGCAGGCGGGCTACCCGGTGCAGGGCTACCCCCAGCCGGACGGCTACGCCCAGGACGGCTATGCCCAGGACAACTACGCCACCGACGGCTACGGGTCGGACGGCTACCGGCCCGACCAGGACGCCACCCAGGCGGGGCGCGGCGGCCGCGGTGGACGCTCCTCCAACAAGCTGGTCATCGGCGGCGTGGTCGCGGGCTTCGCGGCGGCCGGCGTGCTGGTCGCCGTGCTGATGAGCGGCGGCGACGACACCACCAAGAGCGGCCAGAAGACCGCCCCGGTCGCGGCCACCGGGGGCACCGCCACCGGCGCGGCCGGCGCGAGCGGCTCCGGCGCCGCCGCCGACCCGGAGGCCAAGGCGCAGGCGCAGCCGCTGTCCGACCTGCTGGGCACCGCGAGCGACAGCCGCAGCGCGGTGGTCTCGGCGGTCGCCTCGGTGCAGAAGTGCGACAAGCTGCCCGACTCGCAGCAGGCGCTGGCCGCCGCGGCCGGCAAGCGGCGCGAGCTGCAGACCAAGCTCGGCCAGTTGAAGACCGACAAGCTGCCCGGCGGCCAGCAGCTGGTCGAGCAGCTCAACGCGGCCTGGACGGCCTCGGCCCAGGCCGACGACGAGTACGCGGCCTGGGCGACCGACGCCCAGTCCTCCTGCGACCCGAAGAAGCCGGACACCGGCAACCAGCACTACAAGAACGCCGTGCAGGCCAGCGGCACGGCCACCACCGCGAAGAAGCAGGCCTCGACCCTGTGGAACGCGATCGCCACCCAGACCGGCCTGCCCAGCCGCGGCGACGGCGACCTGTAGCGGGACCCCCGGAACACCGGAGGCCGGGCCCGCGCGGGGCCCGTCCGTCCGTGTGCCGTACGCGGTGCGCTGCGGGGTGCGGGGAGCGGTGCGGGGAGCGGTGCGGGGAGGAGGGATCAGGACGGGCTGCGGGCCCCGGTGAGGACCCAGCGGACGTCCACGAAGCCCGGCTGCTGCAAGGTCATCCGGCCGCCCTTGACCACCTGGTAGGTGACCCAGGTGTTGACCAGCCGGGGCGACTCGGTGCTGGGCAGCATGTTGGTGGTGCCCCAGTTCAGCGGCGGGGTGAGGCCGACGTCGATGCCCTCGCCGCTGTCCAGCAGGGCGTCGATCGACTTCGCCTCGATCGGCCTGCCGGCCGCGGCGAGCTTCTCCACCACCACCCGGAACACCTCGTAGGCGACCCAGGTGGTCTGCACGCCCGGGTCGGAGACGTCGATGGCGTTCCCGTCGGTGGCCTGGGAGCGGACCACCGCGCGCAGCCCGTCCCAGGTCTTGGCCGACTCCGGCGGGTACCAGCTGGTGACGAACGCGCCGGCCAGCGGGCCGGAGTCGCCGCCGGTGGAGTCGACCACCGACTGCTGGACGCTGCCGATCACCGAGGCGATCCGGGTGTTCTTCACGTTCTGCCGCCGGTAGGCGTCCAGCAGGTTGCTGGTCGGCTCGGCGGCCAGGGCGCTGGTGACGCAGTTGCCCGGGTCGTCCCGGCCGATCGCCTTGCGGACCACCTGGCTGTAGTCGGAGGACTGCTCGGGCGCCTTGACGTCCAGCAGTTTGATGCCGGCCGGCTTGAGCGCGTTGCCCAGGTAGCCGAGCAGGTTGTCGCCGGCCGGGGTGTCCGGGCGGATCAGCGAGACGGCCTTGCAGCCGGCGTCGACCAACTGCCGGCCGCTGCCCGCGATCAGCGCGGGCATGCCGCCGTCCACCGGGTAGGACAGCGGGCTGGAGAACTCGGGCTGGGACAGGCCGTAGCCGCCGATCAGCGGGATGCCGGCGCGCTCCAGCATCGGCATGAAGGCGTCGCCCCACTGGCTGTAGGAGCCGAGCACGGCCACCGCCTTGGCGTCCACCGCCTGCTGGGCGCAGGCCTTGGCGCCGTCGGCGGTGTTGTGCTCGTTGCAGGTGATCACGTGCAGCCGGTGGCCGCTCAGACCGCCCTTGACGTTGACGTCCCGGCCGATCGACTCGGCGAGCGCGGTCATGCCGGGACGGTCCGCGGAACCGGTGCCGGACGGGGCCCAGGTCATCACGGTCAGGTCGTCGGCGCCGGTGGAGGCTCCGGCCGGTCCGCCGCACGCGGAGGCCGAGAAGAGGGTGGGGAACAGCACCGCAGCGGTCACCGCGGCGGCGATCGGGCGGCGCGGGCGGCGTCCGCTGATCGTGGGACGGGCCCGGGACGAGTCCCTTCGGCGGGTCATCGGTCTTCCCTCTCTGGGGCGCCATCCGGCGCACCGGGGGACAGCCAAGCCCCGGAGCCACAAGCCGAGAGGGACGAAATGTGAACGCCCGGCCAACGGACGCCGAAATCCGGGGCGGTACGCGTGTAGATCGCGAGTGGAGCACGAACAGACGGGGAACGTACGATCGTTCACCATGTCCGCCAGCACAGATTCTTCGCACCGGTCCACCCGAAACCCTTCTCGTCCGGGCCACCGCTCCAGCACGATGGGCGGCATGCCGCTCAACGACCTGCCCTGGTGGCGCTGGCGAGCCCGACTCCGCTCGGCGCTGCACATGCTGTCCGACCCCGGTTTCCAGCACGAGGCCTGGCTCACCGGCCGGGAGGGCTACGGCGATGTGACCGACGCCGTCTACCGGCTGGTCGAGGACACCTGGCTGGACCGCTGGTCCGCCGAGAAGTACGTGGGCACCATCTTCCGCGACTCCGCCGAGGCCGCCCTGGTCGACGTCGCGGTGCTGCGCGCGGTCCAGATGCTGCACGAGGTCGGCGCCGACGCCCCGGCCTCCGCCTACCTCGGCCACCCCGGCTGGCCCGAGACCGTCCGGGCCGCCCGCGAGGCGCACGTCGCCCTCGCCACCGGGGACGGGGACGACCCGGACGCGACGCCCAAGTCCCTCGACGTGCTGCGCATCCTCACCCAGGTCTGAGCCGTTCCACCGGCCGGTGCCGTCCCGCAGTACGGGCAGCGGGGCGGCGGCTGTCCAGGATGTGACACGCTGGACCATTCACGCACGTCACCAGTTCAGAACGGGATACCCGCAGTGGAACAGCAGCCGGCCAGCGCCCAGTACGTCCTCACGCTGTCCTGCCCCGACAAGCAGGGCATCGTCCACGCTGTCTCCAGCTACCTCTTCATGACCGGCTGCAACATCATCGACAGCCAGCAGTTCGGGGACGGGGACACCGGACTGTTCTTCATGCGGGTGCACTTCTCCGCCCCCGAGCCGGTCACCGCCGACAAGCTGCGGGCCAGCTTCGCCGCGATCGGCGCCTCCTTCGGGATGGACTGGCAGATCCACCCGACCGAGCAGCGGATGCGGATCGTCCTCATGGTCAGCAAGTTCGGGC
The DNA here is from genome assembly GCF_042755465.1 of Kitasatospora sp. NPDC059160. Taxonomy (NCBI): domain Bacteria; kingdom Bacillati; phylum Actinomycetota; class Actinomycetes; order Kitasatosporales; family Streptomycetaceae; genus Kitasatospora; species Kitasatospora sp. NPDC059160. The sequence continues at coordinate 24,164 of NZ_JBHZCN010000031.1, forward strand.
ACTGCCTGAACGACCTGCTCTACCGCACCCGGATCGGCGCCCTGCCGGTGGAGATCGCCGCGGTGGTCTCCAACCACACCGACCTCCAGGACCTCACCGAGAGCTACGGCGTCCCCTTCCGCCACATCCCGGTCACCCGGGACACCAAGGAGGAGGCGGAGCGGCAGCTGCTCGACCTGGTCGAGAAGGAGAACGTCGAACTGGTCGTGCTGGCCCGCTACATGCAGGTGCTCTCCGACCGGCTGTGCACCGAGCTGTCCGGCCGCGTGATCAACATCCACCACTCCTTCCTGCCGAGCTTCAAGGGCGCCAAGCCGTACCACCAGGCGCACGCCCGCGGGGTGAAGCTGATCGGTGCGACCGCGCACTACGTCACCGCCGACCTCGACGAGGGCCCGATCATCGAGCAGGAGGTGGCCCGGGTCACCCACGACATCAGCCCGGACCAGCTGGTCGCGCTCGGCCGGGACGTCGAGTGCCAGGCGCTGGCCCGCGCGGTCAAGTGGCACAGCGAGCACCGGGTACTGCTGGACGGGACCAGGACGGTCGTCTTCGCGTAGCCGCCTTGGGGCGGGTCAGGGCCTCGCCAGCAGCGGCAGCGCGTGCAGCACCTCGCGCACCGCGGCCCGGTCGCCGTGCTCGCCCACCGGCAGCCGGTCCGGGTCCCGGTGCGCGGCCGCCAACTGGCACAGCTCCAGGCCGTCCAGCACCATCGAGGCCACCGGCTCCCCGGCGGCGGGACCGGCCGACCGCGCCGACCAGGTCGATCCGGCGGGACCGGCCGGTCCGCTCGGTCCGCCGTCCAGCGGCACCAGCCACTCGCCGGCCGCCGGACCGTCCACCACCAGCCGCACCCGCCGAACGGTCCGACCGTCCCCGGACGGCGCCCCGGCGGGCGCGGGCCGCGCCGCGCGCAGCCCCGCCAGCGCCCGCGGCAGCAGCCGGACCACCAGCTCCACCATCTGCCGCAGGTGCTGCGGCGCCGGCGGAGCGTACGGGTAGGCCACCGCGCGGGCCACGTCCTCGCCGTGCACGAAGCACTCCAGGGCGCGCTCCACGAAGGCGTCGCGCAGCGGTAGCACCGCGAAGCCGAGGTCGACCGGGGTGCTGCCCTGCGGCGCCAGCGCGGCGCTGCGCACCAGGTCGTGGGTCTGCTGCCGCCACCGGGCGCGCACCGACCGGGGCGGCAGCCCGGCCTGGTCGGCGAGCAGCCGGGCGGTCCGCGCCGCGTCCGCCGCGTACCGGCCGCCCTGCGGGGGCACCCGCGGCGCCGGGACGCCCGCCTCCTGCGGCGGCACCCGCCGCTCCGCGCCCGGGACCGGCCCGGGTCCGGCGGCGGCCGGCACCGGGTCGGGCAGGCCGAGGGCGAGCGCCAGGAAGCCGTCCGCCGCGGTCAGCCGGCCCAGCACCTCGGCCGGGCGCAGCAGCTCGGTGCCGCCGTGCCACGGCAGTTCGGCCACCTCCTGCCACTCCTCCGGGCCGAGGTCGCGCAGGAGTGCGTCCAGCTTGGCGGTCTCCGCGGTGTACGGCATCCCCCAGGCGGGGACGGGCAGTTCGGCCGGGCGGCTGGCCAGGCACCAGTCCAGCACCTGCTGGCGCAGCGAACCGGGCTGGTCCAGCGGCTCGTCCAGGGAGAGCCAGCCGGCCGCCTCGCGCAGCCGGTCCGCCTCGTCGGCGCACTCCGGGCAGGCCGGCAGGTGCTGCTCCAACTCGGCGGCCTCGCGCGGCGGGCAGGCGCCGAGGGACCAGGCACCGAGCAGCGAGCGCAGGGCGTCGTGCCGCTCCTCGCTCATCCGCCCGCGCACCTCTCGACGGTTCGCACGCTCACCTTCACCTGCCCCCGTTCCCGTCCCCGTGCTCCTGGCGGGCGCGTTCGTCGGCCAGTTCGGTGGCCAGCAGCTCCAGGCCGAGCCGCATCCGCTGCTTGGCGGCCTGCTCGCTGATGCCGAGCAGTCGGGCCGTCTCCTGGTAGGTACGGCCGTCGTAGTACGTCACCGCGATGGTCTCACGCAGGGGTTGGGGCAGGGAGTCGACCACGTACTGCATGCGCGCGGCGGTGGCGACGGCCCGGATCTCCCGCTCGGCCGCCCCGCCGTGCTCCGGCGCCAGCTCGGCGCCGCGGCGCGCCCGCAGCCGTTCGACCGCGCGGCGGTGGGTGAGCGCGCCGAGCCAGGAGCGCAGCGAGCCCCGGGCGGGGTCGAAGTCCCCGGGGTGCTCCCAGACGTGGGCGAAGACCTCCCGGGTGAGCTGGGCGGCGGCCGCCTGGTCGGCGAGTATCCGGCCTGCCAGGCCGTGCACCATCGGGGCGAGCCGGTCGTACAGTTCGCCGAGCGCGGTCTCCTCGCCGCGGGCGAGGCGACGCTGCAACTGCTCGTCCCAGCGCGGGATCCCGTCCGGGGTGGCCATCGAGAACCACCCTCCTGACCGGTTCGCTGGCGTTACCCAACGGTATCCCCTGGCCGGTCCGCGGCGGGAGGGATTCGGGCAAGAACGGAACCCGGTCTCGTGGTTCGCCGCCGTCGGTGCCGGTGCCGGTGCCGGTGCGGTTGCCGCCGTCGCCGTCGCCGTCGCCGTCGCCGTCGCCGTCGCCGATGATGATGCCGATGCCGCTGTTCGAGACCCGCTGGACATATGTCGTACGGGTGGTTCGCGAGTGGCGGGCGGGGCGGCGGGGGCGTCCGGCGGTAGGTTCCCGCCCAGGGCGGGTCCGAACAGGCCCCGCGGGACCGGCGTCGGCCCGGGCCGGACGAGTGCCGGTGCGAGGCTCGCGAGAGTGAGCGGGACAGTATGCACTGCCCTGTCCCCCGATCGCCGGAATATGCCCGAAGCGCTTGCTGCGGTCCGTCCGCCCACCCATCCTGAGGCGTATTCGTGTCGCGGTCGTTGTACGACCGACGAGTTGACGCGGGCGAGTGGCGCGGGCGGACGGGTCGGCGAGTGCCCGAGCGGGCACCGGGTGGCCCCGGTGGTCCCGGGCGGTCCCAGGTGGCACCGGTGGTCCCGGGTGGCACCGGGCGAAGTGCGAGGGCCCCGCCGGCCAGCTGATCCGGCCCGATCGGGACGTTGGCCGAACTGCGAGTGCAGGTGGTGGAGCGGTGCAGGTTCTTCAGGTACAGCTTGCGGTGCAGGCGGACCCCGCCGAGGTCGGCCGGGCCCGGCGGTGGGTGCGCTCGCGGCTGCTGAACCACGGGGTGGACCCGGACGCGCCGATGGCCGAGACGGTGGTGCTGGTGGTCTCGGAACTGGTGACCAACGCCGTGGTGCACACCGGCTGTCCGGCCGTGCTGAGACTCTGCCTGCCGGTGGCCGAGGGCCCGGCGCAGGACGTCCCGCCCGGCCCGCTGCGGGTGGAGGTGGCCGACGCGAGCCGGGCCGCCCCGGCCCCCCGGCACGCCGGGGCGGACGAGGACGCCACCAACGGGCGCGGACTGGAACTGGTCGAGCTGCTCTGCGACCGCTGGGGCTGGTACCCGGACGGTTCGGGCAAGCGGGTCTGGTGCGAGATCGGCGCCGGGGCGCGGCCGGTCGATCCGATGGCGGGCGTGGACTGGGCGGCCCTGGCGCAGTGACCGGGCGGACCCGGCGCGGCAACTGAGCGGACCCGGCGCGGTGGCGGCCTCCGGCGGCGCTCACCGGCCGAAAGGCGATCACCGGCCGAAAGCTGACGCAACCATTCCGAATTTCGGACTAGCCATTGACGTGACGTATCCGACTGATCACGCTTGGGTGCGGCTCCCGTTGCGAGGGGACGCCGAGGGAACGTCCGTCCGCCGTCACGGTGCTGCTGTCCAGGGGGATCGCGTCAGCAGGGGGGATCGTGGACTGCCGGTCGCGGACGGCTCCTCGGCGAGTGCGGAGGGCCCGGCGCGGGTTCAGGGCCCGTGCGCCGTGATCGGACGGCGGCCCGGCACGCTGCGCTCGGCGCGCAGGCGGCCGGCCGCCGTCCGTGGTGCCCGCTCCGGACGATCGAATTCCGGCCAGGCGGCTCCACCCGCCCGTCCCGGTGCGGCCGTTGCTCAGAGCGGGGCGGTCCGGAAGGTGCGCCGGTAGGCGCTCGGGGCCACGTCCAATCGGCCGCGCAGCTGCAACCGCAGTGAGGCGGCGGTGCCGAAACCGGACTCCCGGGCGACCTGGTCGATCGTCAGGTCCGTGCGCTCCAGCAACTGCCGGGCCCGCTCGGTGCGCTGGGTGGTGATCCACTGGCCGGGGCTGGCGCCGGTCTCCTCGCGGAAGCGCCGGGTGAAGGTCCGCACGCTCATGCCCGCCCGCTCGGCGAGCCGGTTCAACGGCAGCGGCCCGTCCAGGTGCTCCAGCGCCCAGGCGCGCACGGCGGCGGTGCCGGCGCCCCCGGTCTCCACCGGGCTCGGGGCCTCCACGTACTGCTTCTGGCCACCGTCGCGCCAGGGCGGCACCAGGCAGTTGCGGGCCACCGCGTTGGCGACCGCGCTGCCGTGGTCGCGGCGCACCACGTGCAGGCAGAGGTCCACCCCGGCGGCCACCCCGCCGGAGGTCAGGACGTCGCCGTCGTCGGTGTAGAGCACGTCCGGGTCCAGCCGGACCTTCGGGAAGGCCCGGGCGAAGCGCTCGGTGTAGCGCCAGTGGGTGGTGGCCGGGCGGCCGTCCAGCAGACCGGCGGCGGCCAGCAGGAAGGAGCCGGTGCAGATCGACATCAGCCGGGCACCGGGCCGGATCCGCCGCAGGGCGGCGGCCAGTTCGGGGGTGAAGGCGGCGTCCGCGCCGTCCGGGGCGGCGTCGTGGGAGGCCGGGACCACCACCGTGTCGGCCCGCTCCAGCAGTTCGGGCCCGTGGTCGACCGAGATCCGGAAGTCGGCGCTGGTGGCGACCGGTCCGCCGTCCAGGGTGCAGGTGGCCACCCGGTAGAGCGGCCGGCCGGAGCCGTCCTTGGCGTTGCCGAAGATCCGCGCGGGGATGCCGAGTTCGAAGGCGATCACACCCCGCAGGGCGAGTACCGCGACGAGGTGCGTCATGCCGTTCCTTTCCAGGGGGCCCGCCCGGGGCCCGCCCGGGGTGCGGCCGGGCGGTGCGGCCGGGCGGTGCGGCCGGGCGGTGCGGGCGGGCGGGCGTGCGGGCGGTGCGGGGTCCGGGCCAGGGTACGCGCCGGGCGTGGCCCGATTCTTGCGAAAGCTGTCATTCGGGCCACTCGTCCGGGCGGCGCCCGCCCGGGAGACTCGTCCACGTGACCGAACGCAGTGCCCTCGCCGCCTCCACGCCCCCCACCGTCCCGATACCCGCCCCCGGCCGGCGCCCCCGGGTGCACTACGCCTGGGTGGTGGCCGCCGTCGCCCTGCTGGTCCTGCTCGGCTCGGCCGGCTTCCGCTCCACACCCAGCCTGATGATGGACGCCCTGCACAACGAGTTCGGCTGGTCGCTCGCGACGATCGCCAGCGCCACCTCCGTCAACCTCACCCTCTACGGCCTCACCGCCCCCTTCGCCGCCGCCCTGATGGACCGTTTCGGCGTGCGCCTGGTGGTGGTCTGCGCGCTGCTCACCATCTCGGTCGGCGCCGGCCTCACCATGCTGATGCGCCAGCCCTGGCAGCTCATCCTCTGCTGGGGCGTCCTGGTCGGTCTCGGCAGCGGCTCGATGGCCGGCGCCTTCGCCACCACCATCACCGGCCGCTGGTTCCAGGCCCGCCAGGGCCTGGTCACCGGAGTGCTCACCGCCGCCGGGGCGGCCGGCAACCTGGTCTTCCTGCCGGTCGGCGCCTGGCTGGTCGAGCAGCACGGCTGGCGCTCGGCCGTGGTCGTGGTCTCGCTCGCGGCCAGCGCCGTCGCCGTGCCCGTCCTGCTGCTGATGCGCGAGCGCCCCGCCGACCTCGGCCTGCTCCCGTACGGCGCCACCGAGGCCCCGCCCGAGCCGGCCCGGGACGGCCGCGCCCTGGCCCGCACACTGCGGGTGCTGCGCGAGGCCGCCCGCACCCGGCAGTTCTGGCTGCTGGCCGGCTCCTTCGCGATCTGCGGCGCCACCACCGCCGGCCTGGTCGGCACCCACTTCATCCCGGCCGCGCACGACCACGGCATGCCCGTCACCACCGCCGCGAGCCTGCTCGCCCTGATCGGCGTGTTCGACGTGGTCGGCACCGTGTTCAGCGGCTGGCTCACCGACCGGGTCGACTCCCGGCTGCTGCTCACCGTCTACTACGGGCTGCGCGGCGTCTCCCTGCTCCTGCTGCCGCAGCTGCTGGCCGGCTCGCTGCACCCGCCGATCCTCGCCTTCGTCGTCTTCTACGGCCTGGACTGGGTGGCGACCGTGCCGCCGACCGTCGCGCTCTGCCGTCGGCAGTTCGGCGAGGACGCCCCGATCGTCTTCGGCTGGGTGCTCGCCGCCCACCAGATCGGCGCGGCCGTCGTCGCCGGGCTGGCCGGGCTGGCCCGCGACGCGCTCGGGAACTACGACCTCACCTGGTACGGCGCCGGCGCGCTGTGCGCGGTCGCGGTCGGACTCTGCCTGGCGCTGCGCACCGGGCGGTCGGGCGACCGGGCGGTGCCCGCCCTGTCCTGAGGGGCGCGGGGACGCGCGCGGGGAGGGGCGGGCGGATGGGACGGACGTACGTCTGGCACGTACGTCCGTCCGGCGGTGCGGGTGCCGGGTACGGACGTCCGTCTGACAGGTACGTCCGTCTGATCCGCCCATGCGCCCGGCCCGCCCGTGCGTCTGGATCGGACGTCCGTCCAACAGGACGCGTCCGCCCGGTTCAGACGTGCGTCTGATCCGGCCGTACGGGCCGCCATGGCCGTCCGGCCCGTCGGAGCGGAGGGCTAGGCTCCGCATTCATGGCGCTCACCTTCACCCTCGACCCGAAGCCCGACCCCGACCTGCGCACCGCCGTGGTCCGGCTGTGGACGGACGTGACCAACGCCGGCGGTGCGGTCGGCTTCGTGGCCCCGGTCACCGAGGAGGAGGTCTGGGACACCGCCGACCGTCAGTTCGCCGGGCTCGCCCCGGACGGCCCCGACCGCCTCCTGGTCGCGCACGAGAGCGCGACCGGCCGGCTGGTCGGGGTGCTGTTCTTCGCGTCGATGCGTTTCGCGCCGATGGAGCACTGGCGGATGCTCAAGCGGGTCATGGTGCACCCCGACTTCCAGGGCCTCGGCCACGGTGCCGAGTTGCTCGCCGAGGCCGAGCGGGTCGCCCGCGCCTGGGGCCTGGAGTCGCTGCGGCTCACCGCGCGCGGCGGCCTGGGGCTGGAGCGCTTCTATGCCCGCTGCGGCTACCGGGAGGTGGGCCGGGTGCCGGCCGCGATCCGGGTCGCCCCCGGGGACGACCGCGACGACGTCACCATGTGGCTGGACCTGCGCCGACCGGCCGTCGAGGAGGGACGGCGGCCCCCTGGCCCGCGCCCGGTGTCAGGCATGCTTGACTGGGAGACCCGCCCCGGCTCGAACCAGAAGGATGTGTCCCAGTGAGCAGCAACGGCCCGCAGAAGTCGCACGCCACGCTCCGCTACACCTCCATGCGGGCCAGCATCTTCCTCGCCTGCCTGCTGGTCGCCCTGCTGCTCGGGCACTTCCAGGTCATCCCGGTGAGCGGTGAGTCCGGGATGATCTTCCTGTTCCTGCTGGCCGCGATCGCCTCCGCGCCCCTCAGCTACGTGCTGCTGAGCAAGCAGCGCGACGAGATGTCCTCCCAGATCACCACCAAGGTCTCCGGGATGCGCAGCCGCACCGCCGACCGGATCGCCGCGCAGAACGCCGAGGAGGACGCCGCGGACGACGCCGCCCGCGCGGCATCCTCCAGGCAGAGCTGACCCGGGGCGCGCCCCGCCGTGCCGAACGTGCCCGCGGTACCCGCCGATCCGCACCCGAGCACGGGCATCGGCACTGACACCGGCGCCGAGATCGAGACCGAGACCGAGATCGAGATCGACGCCGGTACCGGCACCCGCACCGGGCGTGCCGCCGGGACGTGGCCGGCGCCCGTGCGCAGGCCCACCGGGCGGGACGTGGCCAGGCTGGCCGGGGTCTCCCAGGCCACCGTGTCGCTGGTCTTCTCCGGCGCCGAGGCCGGTCGCCGGGTCTCCGAGGCGACCCGGGCGCGGGTCCGTGAGGCCGCCCGCAGCCTGGGCTACCGCCCGCAGGCCGCCGGCCGGCAGCTGCGGCTGGGCCGCAGCGGAATGATCATGCTTGCCGTGCCCAACCTCCAGGGCCCGTTCTTCGGCCGGGTGCTGGAGGGCGTCCACCACGAGGCCGGCCGGCACGGCCTGGCGGTCGTGGTCAGCTCGGGCTGGGGCAGCGCGACCCTGGCCGAGGCCGCCACCGCGGGCCGCTTCGACGGTCTGCTGATCTGCTCCCCGGACGACAGCCAGCTCGGCGAGCTGCCGTCGGACACCCCCGCGGTCTTCCTGGACGCCGACCCCGGCACCGACCGGGCGCGCCCGACCGTCGAGCTCGACGTGGCCGGCGGGATGCGGGCCGCCGTCGAGCACCTGGCCGCTCTGGGGCACCGCCGGATCGGGCACCTGCGGTCCACCCACGCCGCGTATACGTTCCGGGTCCGGCAGGCCGCCTTCGAACAGGCCGTGCGTGAACTCGGCCTGGACGTAGTGGAGTTGGGTGTGAGCCTGAACGACGGTCACGCAGCCGCGCGGAGCGTGGCGGGGGAGCTGCTGGAACGGGCGGACCGTCCGCGTGCGGTGATCTGCGACGACGACGTGGTCGCCTCCGGGGTCTACCAGGCCGCCGCCGAGCGGGGGTTGCGGGTGCCGGACGACCTGTCGGTGGTCGGTATGGACAACGTCGCCGTCTCCGGGCTGCTCGCCCCGCCGCTGACCACCGTCGACCTGCCCGGCGAGGAGCTGGGCCGGGCGGGGGCGGCCGCGCTCGCCGGACTGCTGGCCGGCGAGCGGGTGGAACCGGTCGCGCCGCTGGCCACCTCGCTGGTGCTGCGCTCCTCGACGGCCCCGGCTCCGTCCCCGTCCTAAGTCCCGAACCCGTCCCAGGTCCCGAACCCGGAAGCGACCTGACGGCCGCTCGTGCTGCCGCCCTGCCGGGATGGTCCCAATGAGTGAAACCAGCCGCTGACCTCCAGCGACCCGACCGTGGTGATCGAGTACACCACCTCGCCCGACCCGTGCGTCACCGGCGCCATCACCGTGCCCGGCCCCTGCGACCCCGGCGCCCGGTGGAGCAGCACCTTCCCGGCACCCGCCACCACCACCTGGTTCCGGGTCCGCCGCCCCGGCACCCTGGCGCCCGGCGGGGTGTTCACCCTGACCTGGCCGATGGTCGCCTCGGTCGACGCCGGCAACGCCGACTTCGCCTGGAACAGCTTCGCCTACACCGCCACCGACTCCGGCGGCAGTCCGCTGCTGCCCGCCGAGCCCGCCAAGGTCGGCGTCGGCGTGACCGCCCCCGTCCTGCCGAACAATGCGCTCGGCGACTTCGTCTGGCTCGACCGCGACGGCAGCGGCAGCCAGAAGCCCGGCGCCGCCGGCGTGCCGGGCGTACGGGTCGCACTGCTGGACGGAACGGGGCAGCCGGTCCGGGACCGGACGGGCAAGCCCGTCACCACCGCCACCGACACGAGCGGGCACTACCTGTTCGACAAGCTGCCGGACGGGGAGTACGCGGTGCGCTTCGGCCTGACGACCATCCCGGACGGGGCGAAGGCCACCGTGCGCCACGCCGGTACGGACCCGGCGCTGGACTCGGACGCCGACCCGGCGGCGGGGATCACCCGGACGGTGCGGCTGGAGGGCGGACGGCGGGACCTGGACCTGGACATGGGGGTGGTGCCGGCGAGCTCGCCCTCGCCTTCGCCGACGAACTCGCCCTCCCCGACCGGGGCGCCGTCACCGTCGCCGTCGCCGTCCGCCTTGCCGAGCCCGACCCACAGCCCGTCGCCGAGCGGGAGCCCGACCACGAGTGAGCCCGGCACGCCGACGCACACCCCCGACGCACACGCACACGCGCACGCCCACGCACACCCCGTCGCCCTCGTGGACCCACGGTGGCGGACAGTTGCCCGGTACCGGTGGCAACGGGATGCTCCCGCTGCTGCTCGCGGCCGGTGCGCTCGGCAGCGGGGTGCTGTTCTCGGTGATCGCCTGGGGTTGTCGGGGCCGCCACAGCTGATCGCCGTAACCGAACGAACGGAGGACATGACTGCGCCCGCCGGCCAGACCCCGGCGGGCGCAGTCGTCTGTGGGGGTGGGGGTCAGCCCACCGGGACGGGTTCGGCGAGCGGCGCCACCGGCGCGCCGCGGAACCAGCGCCGGGCGCCGAACAGCACCAGGCCGCCCAGGGTGATCCCGCCGGCCGCGCACACCGCGACCGGGCGCAGCGATCCCTCGGCGAGGTGGCCGGAGACCGCGTAGCCGAGCGAGTTGCCGGTGGCGAACAGGGTCACCAGCCAGGCGAAAGCCTCGGTGACCGTCCCGGTCGGGGCCAGTTCGGCGACCAGGACGAAGGCGGCCGCCAGCAGCGGGGCCAGCATGACGCCGGAGAGGAAGGCCAGTGCGGCCATCGGGTACGGGCCGGGCAGGGTGACCAGCGGCAGGTAGGAGGCGGCCATGGCGAGGGCCATCAGCCAGGTGCGGGTCGCGGTGCTCTGCCGCCAGGTGACCATGCCGTAGGCGAGCGCGCCGAGCAGGCCGCCGAGCGCGGCCAGCGCCAGCAGGGTGCCCCCGCCGCCGGGCAGGCCGTCGGCGTGCTGCTCGGCGTAGGCGATGAACAGGACGTTCTGCGCGCCGACCGCCCAGCCGGCCCCGGCGAGTCCGACCAGCAGCAGGACCAGGCCGGGGGAGCGCAGCGGGCCGAGCAGTCCGGCGGAGTGGTCGCGGGCGGGGGCGCGCCAGGCCCGGGCCGGTGCGGTGGTGGCGACCACCAGTGCACCGGCCAGTCCGAGTCCGGCGGCCACCCAGAGCGCGGCGACCGGGCTGAACAGGCCGGCGATCCCGGCCACGGCCAGCGGTCCGGCCACGTAGAGGATCTGCTGGGAGGCGGAGTCGAAGGCGTACGCGGTGTCGAGCTGCTCCTCGTCGACCACGTTCGGCCAGAGCGAGCGCAGGCAGGGTTCCAGCGGCGGCATCGCCAGGCCGGCGACGGCGGCGCCGAGCGGCGCGGCGAGCGGGGAGCCGGGGGCGAGGGCGAGCAGCGCGTACCCGCCGCCGGCCACCACGGCGGAGGCGAGCAGGACGCGCGGCTGGCCGGTGCGGTCGACGATCCGGCCGAGCACCGGCCCGCCGACGGCGGCGGCGAGCGCGTACACGGAGGTGGCCAGTCCGATCCGGCCGTACGGGACGCCGGCCTCGCGCAGGGCGAGGGCGATCACCAGGGCGGTCATACCGGCGGGCAGGCGGCCGAGCAGGGTGCCGAGCAGGAGTCGGGAGACGTGCGGGGCGCGGAGCAGGGCGAGGTAGCCCATCGGTGGTCTTCTCCGGTCAGGGCAGGGGAGGGTGGGGACGCCGTCAAAGTTATACGTATAACTGCCGTTCGGTCAATCCGACCGGAAGATGGGGCTGATGGGGCGTCAGCTTCGTTCGTGTCCGGATCTCACTGCCGGGTGGGGAGTGGCCGTGGCTCGATCTCAAACAAGTACTTTGAACATCTCAAACCTTTACTGCTAACGTATCGGCCGTGACCACCTCAGACGCACTGCGGATGCACGGCCCGGGCCCGCTGCCCGGCGCCGCCCGCCCGGGTGCGCTGAACGGTGCTGTGGACAGCCCGCGCCGTTGTCGCGCCATGAGCTGCGCAGCCATGAGCTGTATCGCGGCGGCACGCCCCTGACCGGGGTTCGTGACCTCTCCCCGTCCGGCCCCGAGCCGTGCCGCCGCCTCCGCCCCGCCCCACCGCCAGCAACGCCCTCCCCCGGAGTCGCACCCCCATGTCCACAGCGCCCGAGGCGACCTCGTCGCCGTCCCTGCTCACCCGCATCCGCAAGACACCGTTCTGGGTGCAGATCGTCGCCGGGCTCGTGCTCGGCGTCGGCCTCGGCTACCTGGCCCGCGCCGCCGACGTCTCCTGGCTGGCCACCACCCTGGAGACGATCGGCAAGATCTTCGTCCAGCTGCTCAAGCTGGCCGTGCCGCCGCTGGTCTTCACCGCGATCGTGGTGAGCGTCGCCAACCTGCGCAACGTCACCAACGCGGCCCGCCTGGCCACCCGCACGCTGCTCTGGTTCATGATCACCTCGCTGATCGCGGTCGGCATCGGCCTGGGCCTGGGCCTGCTGACCAACCCCGGCCAGGGCACCAACCTCAAGACCGACGGCCTCAAGGCGCTCGACTCCAAGGGCACCTGGATCGACTTCCTGACCGGGATCTTCCCGACCAACATCGTCGACGCCTTCGTCAAGGTGAACGTGCTGCAGATCGTCTTCATGGCGGTCGTGGTCGGCGCCGCGATCATCAAGCTCGGCACCAAGGCCGAGCCGGTCCTCAAGCTCAGCGAGACCGTGCTGGAGCTGACCCAGACCGCGCTGTGGTGGGTCATCCGGCTCTCCCCGCTCGGCACCCTCGGCCTGATCGGCAAGTCCGTCGCCAAGTACGGCTGGGACCTGCTCAAGCCCTTCGCCACGCTGACCCTCGACATCTACGTCGGCTGCGCCCTGGTGCTGTTCGTCGTCTACTCGCTGGTGCTGCGCTTTGCCGCGGGCCTCAACCCGCTGCACTTCTTCAAGGGCGCCTGGCCCGCCATCCAGCTGGCCTTCGTCTCGCGCTCCTCGGTCGGCACCCTGCCGGTCACCCGCCGCGTCACCGAGCGCCTCGGCGTCCCGAGCGAGTACGCCTCGTTCTCCGTGCCGTTCGGCGCCACCACCAAGATGGACGGCTGCGCCTCGATCTACCCGGCCGTCGCCGCGATCTTCGTCGCCCAGGTCTACAACATCGAACTGGGCCTCAAGGACTACATCCTGATCGCCTTCGTCTCGGTCGTCGGCTCGGCCGCCACCGCGGGCCTCACCGGCGCGATCATCATGCTGACGCTGACCCTGTCCACCCTGGGCCTGCCGCTGGAGGGCGTCGGCCTGCTGCTGGCCATCGACCCGATCCTGGACATGATGCGCACCGCCACCAACGTCGCCGGCCAGGTGGTCGTGCCGGTCGTGGTCGCGGCGCGGGAGCGGATCCTGGACGTGGCCGCGTACAACAACCCCTCCGGGGACCTGTACGAGGAGGACGCGCCGAAGGCCGCGGTTCCGGTCGCTGCCTGATCCTCGGCACGCCGTTCGATCGTCGGTGCGATCGGTGCGACACGAAGGGCCCTCTCCCGGCAGACGGGGAGGGCCCTTCGGCCTACTCCTGCCCCTCCCCGTCTGCCGGGAAAAGGCAGGGGGCCCGCCGCGATGGGCAGGCCCCCTTGGGTGCTGCTCTTGTGCTCATGGTGACGGCTGTCGGGAGCCGCCGGCGGACCCGAAGGGTCCCGAGCGATCAGAACATCAGAGGATGATCAGACGGCGGTGACGTTCTCCGCCTGCGGGCCCTTCGGACCCTGGGTGACGTCGAAGGTGACCGCCTGGTTCTCCTCCAGCGAACGGAAGCCGTTCGCATTGATGGCGGAGTAGTGGACGAAGACGTCGGGGCCGCCGCCCTCCTGGGCGATGAAGCCGAAGCCCTTCTCAGCGTTGAACCACTTGACGGTTCCCTGAGCCATGCCGTTCTCCTTGCGATGCGTGTCGGGGGCCACACCGTGTGGTCCCCGGTCCGCTGCGCTGATCGCCCTGCCTCCGGACGAGTCCGAAGTTTTTCGATATTGCTGAAAAACTACAAAAAGCCCGCGGTTACATGCTCCGCAGGCTTCAAGTACTGCAAGGGGAATCAAACTGCAACTGAGGGCAACGCTAGCATGCGGCCGCTGTGACGACCAGGGGTCACTTGCCCTTCGGACGACGCGTGTCGTAGGCCCCCCGACGGGGCTGGTTACGGGCGCGGGCAGGCGTGTTGGGGGCCCGCACGAGTCCGCCGGGAGGCGCCCGCGCGCCGGTCCGGAAGCGCCCGCGCGCGTGTCGGGTGGCCGGTGCGAGCCGTCGCGAACAGCAGGCATACGCTGCGGTGAAACGCACGAACAGCGCCGTGGGGAAGCGCACGAACAGCAAGGGAGCGCCGCAGTGGCAGCACCGGACGGACAAACGCGGGAGCCCGAGCACCAGGAGACCACCCCGGTCAGGCCGAGGGTCGGCCACATTCAGTTCCTGAACTGCGTCCCCCTCTACTGGGGCCTCGCCAGGACCGGCAACCTGCTCGACCTCGACCTCACCAAGGACACCCCGGAGAAGCTGAGCGACCAGCTCGTCGGCGGCTCCCTCGACATCGGCCCGATCACCTGCGTGGAGTACCTGCGCAACGCCGAGGACCTGCTGGTCCTGCCCGACATCGCGGTCGGCAGCGACGGCCCGGTGATGTCCTGCCTGATCGTGAGCAAGGTGCCGCTCGCCGACCTCGACGGCCGCCGGGTCGCCCTCGGCTCCACCAGCCGCACCTCCGTCCGGCTCGCCCGCCTGCTCCTGGAGGAGCGGGAGGGCGTGCGCCCCGACTACTTCACCTGCCCCCCGGACCTCAGCGCGATGCTCGCCGAGGCCGACGCCGCCGTCCTGATCGGCGACCCGGCCCTGCGCGCCTACCTCGGCCAGGCCGCCGACCTCGGGCTGACCGTCCACGACCTCGGCGAGATGTGGAAGGAGTGGACCGGACTGCCGTTCGTCTTCGCGGTCTGGGCCGTGCGCCGCGAGTTCGCCGAACGCTGCCCCGAGCTCACCGCGGCCGTCCACCGGGCCTTCCTGGAGTCGCGGGACCTCTCGCTGGTCGAGGCCGCCAAGGTGGCCGAGCAGGCCGCCCGTTGGGAGACCATCGGGGCGGACGTGCTGGAGCGGTACTTCAGCGAGGCGCTCGACTTCTCGCTCGGCGGGCGGCAGCTCGCCGGGGTCGCCGAGTTCGCCCGGCGGGTCGCCCACGACAGCGGCTTCGCGCCGGACGTGACGGTGCGACTGCTGGAGCCGGCGGCGCTGCCGGTCGGGCCGTAGGGTCCGCCTCCGTCCCGCCGTCCGCGGGAGGGGCCGGCCGGACCACGGTGGTGGTGCGGCCGGCCCCTTCGCGTGGGGTGCGGACGGCGCGTTCGCGGGGGTGCGGACGGTGTTCGCGCTGGTCCGGCGGGGCGCGGCGGTCGGGCCGTCGGTCCGGCCTGCGGGCGGGTCGGGCGGCGGTCGGGCGGCGGGTCGGTCCGGCCCGGTACGGTCTGCTCCCGAGGTGCGTCCGGCGGGGTCCCGCGCGGGTGCGGGGTGGGCGAGGGGAGCGTGCGGGACATGCGGGCACTGGGGTCGGACGATCCGCGCCAGGTGGGCGCCTACCGGCTGTTGCGACGGCTCGGCTCGGGCGGGATGGGCCGGGTCTACCTCGGCCGGACGGCCGGCGGGCGCACCGTCGCCGTCAAGGTGGTCCGGGCCGAACTCGCGGACGACGCCGAGTTCCGCGCCCGGTTCCGGCAGGAGGTGGCCGCCGCCCGACGGGTCGGCGGTGCCTGGACCGCCCCCGTCCTGGACGCCGACACCGAGGGCGAGCAGCCCTGGGTCGCCACCGGCTACGTCGCGGGCCCCGCACTCGCCGACGCCGTCCGGGCACACGGCCCGCTGCCGGAGGCCGCCGTCCGCGCCCTTGGCGTCGGGCTCGCCGGGGCACTCGCCCATGTGCACGGGCTCGGCCTGGTGCACCGCGACGTCAAACCCTCCAACGTGCTGCTCACGCTGGACGGCCCGCGGCTGATCGACTTCGGGATCGCCCGGGCCCTGGACGCGACCAGTGGTTTCACCCGTTCGGGTTATGTGGTGGGCTCACCCGGCTTCATGTCGCCCGAACAGGCGAACGGGCAGCCGGCCGGACCGGCCGGGGACGTCTTCTCGCTCGGCGCCGTCCTGGCCTTCGCCGCCACCGGGGTCCACCCCTTCGGAGCGGACGTCAGCGCGGCCGTCCTGCTCTACCGGGTGCTCCACGAGGAACCGGACGTCACCGGACTGCCCGAGGCGCTGCGGGCGGTCGTCCTCGACTGCCTCGCCAAGGACCCGGCCGCCCGGCCCACCCCGCGGCAACTGGCCGCCCGCCTCGACCCGGACGGCGCGGCCGCCGCCCTGCTCGGGCGGGGCGACTGGCTGCCGCCGGCGCTGGCGGCCGGGGTGGGGCGCAGCGCGGTGGAGCTGCTGGACCTGGAGGGGGCGCAGGGGGAGGCGCCGCCGGACGCGTCGGACGCGTCGTACACGTCGACGTGGGCGTCGGCGTCGGCTGCGGAGTCGGAGTCGGAGTCGGCGTCGGGAGAAGGGGAGGGGGACGGGCCGCTGCCGCTGTGCAGCTACCCGGCCGGGACGGGGGAGGAGCAGGGGCTCGCCCGTCGGCGCCGCCGGGCAGGAACCGCGGTGGCGGCGGTGCTGGTGGTCGCGGTGCTCGGGGGCGCCGGGTACGGGTGGTACGCGATGACCGGGCCGTCCGAGCCGGTGGTGTCGGTGCCGACCCTGGGGCCGCTGCCCGTGCCGTCCGTGGACCCGGGCCAGGCCGTCGCGTCGCCGGGGGCCTTCGTGCCGGGTGGGACGGAGGGGGCGTCGCCCTCCGAGCCGGTGTCTCCTTCCACGGCGGCGTCCGGGGCGGCCCCGCCGTCCGGGACGGGTGGGCCGGGGGCGGTGCCCGCGGCGTTCCTGGGCACCTGGAGCGGCGACATGGTCACCGACAAGGGGCTGCCCGGCGGCACCACCACGCTCACCGTCCGCCAGGCGGCGATCGGCCAGGAGGCCACCACCAGCCACAACGGCGTCTCCGGGCTGATCTCGATCAGCTGCGAGGGCGCCTGGACGCTCACGTCGGTCTCCGGCACCGAGCTGGTGTTCCGGTCCCGGCTGGTGCGCTCCTCCCTCCCCGGTGCCTGCACCGGCGGCTCCAACACGGAGACCCTGAGCCTGCGGTCCGACGGGACGATCCGCTTCACCTCCGCCGACCCGGCCGCCGGGAACCCGGCCGGCACCTTGCGCAGGACCGGCTCGGCGGGTCGGTAGCGGGTCGGTGCGGGCGGCCCGGTGGGACGGGTCGAGGCGCAGTTCAGCGGGCTGACGCGGGCGTCCGAAAGGCCTGGCGTAGGCTGGTTCGGCCGTACCCGAGTTGCACTTGAGAGAGAGAAGGCCGCCAGGTGACCGAGCTCGCAGCGACCACCCTCGATGCGTCCAGCACCGACCTGCAGGCCGTGCTCGACCGGGCCGCCGCCGGCGGCCGGATCACCCCGGAGGAGGCGCTGGAGCTCTACCGCTCGGCGCCGCTGCACGCGCTCGGCTCCGCCGCCGACGCGGTGCGCCGCCGCCGCTACGCGGGTACCGAGCACATCGCGACGTACATCATCGAGCGCAACATCAACTACACCAACGTCTGCGTGACGGCGTGCAAGTTCTGCGCCTTCTACGTGCCGCCGAAGAGCGACAAGGGCTGGTCCCGCGAGCTCGACGAGATCCTGCGCCGCTGCGCCGAGACGGTCGAGCTGGGCGGCACCCAGATCATGTTCCAGGGCGGCCACCACCCGGACTACGGCGTCGAGTACTACGAGCGCGCCTTCTCGGCGATCAAGGCCGACTTCCCCCAGCTGGTGATCCACTCGCTGGGCGCCTCCGAGGTCGAGCACATGTCCCGGATCTCGGGCGTCTCCATCGAGGAGGCCATCACCCGGATCCACAAGGCGGGCCTGGACTCCTTCGCCGGCGCCGGCGCCGAGCTGCTCCCCGAGCGGCCGCGCAAGGCGATCGCCCCGCTCAAGGAGTCCGGCGAGCGCTGGCTGGAGATCATGGAGGCCGCGCACGGCCTCGGCGTGGAGTCCACCTCCACCATGCTGATGGGCACCGGCGAGACCAACGCCGAGCGGATCGAGCACCTGCGGATGATCCGCGACGTGCAGGACCGCACCGGCGGCTTCCGCGCCTTCATCCCGTACACCTACCAGCCGCAGAACAACCACCTCAAGGGCTCGACCCAGGCCACCGTCTTCGAGTACCTGCGGATGATCGCGATCGCCCGCCTGTTCCTCGACAACATCGCCCACATCCAGGGCTCCTGGCTCACCACCGGCAAGGAGGCGGGACAGCTGTCGCTGCACTACGGCGCCGACGACCTGGGCTCCGTGATGCTGGAGGAGAACGTCGTCTCGGCGGCTGGTGCCAAGCACCGCTCCAACCTCACCGAGCTGATCCACCTCATCCGCGCCGCCGACCGCGTCCCGGCGCAGCGCGCCACCACCTACGAGCACCTGCGGGTGCTGGACGACCCGGCCAACGACCCGGTCGACCCCCGGGTCGCCTCGCACATCGCCTCCACGGCGATCGAGGGCGGCACGGCGCACCCCGAGCTCAAGATCCTGGACAACGGCTGAGGCCCCGGACGACCGAGGACCACGGACACCCGAGACCGCTCCGGTCGACGCCGTGCTGACCCTGCACCGGGCCGAGTTCCTGCTGCCCGACCCCGCCGCACCCACCGCCCCGTCCTTCGCCGACGGGGCGGTGGTGGTGCGCGGTGAACTGGTCGAGGCCGTCGGCCCGTACGCGGACCTGGCGGCGGCCCATCCGTCGGCCCGGGTCCGGGACTGGGGCCGGGCCCTGCTCGCGCCCGGCCTGCGCAACCCCTGCGGGCAGCGGCTGCTGGAACGGGACTACCACCCGGACCCGCGGGAGGAGATCGGCGTCGAGCCGGTCGTGGACGGGCTGGTCGGCTGCACCGACGAGGCCCGGTACGGAGCCAGTGCGCGGCGCGGCCTGCAGCGGATGCTCGGGTTCGGCGTGACGGCGGTGGCCGGGCCGTTCGCGCGGCCCGCGGTGCGGACGGCGGTGGCGCGGTCGGGGCTGGTGGCGTTGCCGGGGCCGGGGCCGGGGCCGGGGCCGGGGGCGTCGGGGGCTGGGGAGCTGGGCGAAGGGGCGGGCCTGCTGGACCCGTTGGCGGTGCTGCCGCTCGCCCGGGCCGTGCACGGGCGGGTCGCGGCCGGTGGGCGGGCGGACTTCGTGGTGTTCCCGGTGGCGGCGGAGGAGGCGCAGGAGGGCGGGGTCCGGCCGGCGGCCGGTGGGTGCCTGGCGACCGTGCTGGCCGGGCGGTTGGTGTACCGGCGGAGGTGACCGCCCGCGGGGGCGGCTTGCCGGGTCGCTCACCGGGTCGCTTGCGGGGCGGCTCGAAGGGGTGACGGTCGGCGGGCGGAGGCGGTCGTGAGCCCTCCGGTGTGACGTACCCATCAGTAGGCGGATTGCCTTGCCGTGCAGGGGACTTCCTTCGTGTGCACCCGAACTGCCGTGCCCTCCCAGGGGGGTGATTGTCCCTTCACCGTGACCTGAGGGCCCGCCAGCGGATACGATCCCGGACAGCTCACTCCGTACCCTCACCACACCACCACCCGTGCCCGCGGGCGGCGGGGCCGTGTCCCAGGCCCCGGAGGCAAGCCAGGACAGGAACCATGCGAACCGCGACCGTCCCCCCGCCGCGAACCCCGCGGATGGGCCGTGGTTGGTACCTCGCCGCCGTGCTCAGCGCCGTGCTGGCCGTCGGGATGTGCCTGCTCGGTTGGCGCCAGGCCGACCAGGCCGACCGGATCGCGGCCCACCCGGTCAGGGTCGAGGGCGTCGTCACCCAGCTGCCGACCGGCGGCGGCACCTACAGCGCCGTCAGCTACAAGGTCAGCGGTCAGCCGCACACCGCCGCCGCGCTGCCGCTCGCCGACGGCATCAGGCTCGGCGACGCCGTCTGCCTGGAACACGCGGCCGACGACCCGGGCGCCGTCCGGATCTGCGGCGACACCTACCCGCAGCCCGTCGGCGTCGGCCTGGCCCGGTTCAGCGTGCCCGTCGCCGTCGTGCTGTTCGTGATCTGCATGCTGCGCATCCGGCGCCACCGGCGGGCCGTCGCCGTCCGCGGCGGGCAGGGCCGGCTCAGCGCCAACCTGGCCATGGCGACCGGCGCCCTGGCCGAGGGGATGCCCGCGATCACCCAGGGCAAGCGCTCGCGCCGCCGCCGTCGCGCGGGCGGGCGGCGCGGATCGCACTGAGCCCCCGTCGGCGGATCGCACCGAGCCCCCGTTGGTCGGGGCAGCCGTCGCAGGGTGAACAATGGGGGGCGTGACCCGAGCCTCCCTGGACAAGCAGCCGCACGAAGTCGCCGCCATGTTCGACGACGTCGCGGCCAAGTACGACCTCACCAACGACGTGCTCTCCCTCGGCCAGGCCCGCGCCTGGCGCCGGGCGGTGGCCGAGGCGGTGGCCGCGGGACCGGGGGACCTCGTGCTCGACCTCGGAGCCGGCACCGGCACCTCCTCGCTGCCCTTCGCCGAGGCCGGGGCCGACGTCGTCCCGTGCGACTTCTCGGTCGGCATGCTCACCGAGGGCAAGCGCCGCCACCCCGAGCTGCCGCTCACCGCCGGCGACGCCACCCGGCTCCCGTTCGCGGACGACACCTTCGACTCGGTGACGATCTCCTTCGCGCTGCGCAACGTCCAGGAGACCGACGCGGCGCTGCGCGAGATGCACCGGGTCACCAAGCCCGGCGGCAAGCTGGTGATCTGCGAGTTCTCCACGCCGACCTGGACGCCGTTCCGGACCGTCTACACCGAGTACCTGATGCGCGCGCTGCCGCCCGTCGCCACCGCCGTCAGCAGCAACCCGGACGCGTACGTGTACCTCGCCGAGTCCATCCGGGTCTGGCCGGACCAGCCCACGCTGGCCTCCCGGATGCAGGAGAGCGGCTGGTCCAAGGTCGCCTGGCGGAACCTGACCGGCGGGATCGTCGCGCTGCACCGCGGGTACAAGCAGGCGTAGCCGCAGGGGGGGCGGTACGCGGCGGAGCACGGGGACCGCAGGAGTCTCCGGCAGCGTGAGCGGAACTAGACTGCCGGAGACAAAAGCCGCCATCCCCCGCCGCAGCTCCAGGAGTGTGTCCACGTGTCCGAGACCGCATCCGATCTGACGAAGCCGGACAGCACGGTCGAGAGCACCGCCGACGTCATCGTGGTCGGCGCGGGCCCGGCCGGTGCCACCACGGCGTACTACCTCGCCCAGGCCGGACTGGACGTCCTGCTGCTGGAGAAGACCGCCTTCCCGCGCGAGAAGGTCTGCGGCGACGGCCTCACCCCGCGCGCCACCAAGCAGCTGGTGGACATGGGCATCGACGTCTCCACCGAGAACGGCTGGCTGCACAACAAGGGCCTGCGCATCATCGGCGGCGGCGTCCGACTGGAGCTGGACTGGCCCGAGCTGGCCTCCTTCCCCGACTACGGCCTGGTCCGCAAGCGCGCCGACTTCGACGAACTGCTCGCCCGTCAGGCCGAGAAGGCCGGCGCCCGGCTCTACGAGCGCTGCAACGTCAGCGGCCCGGTCCTGGACGAGCGCACCGGCCGGATCGTCGGCGTCACCGCCAAGCTCGGCGAGGAGAAGCGACCGGTCACCTTCCGCGCCCCGCTGGTCGTCGCCGCGGACGGCAACTCCACCCGGCTCTCCCTCGCCATGGGCCTGCACCGCCGCGAGGACCGCCCGATGGGCGTCGCCTACCGCACCTACTTCAACTCGCCGCGCCACGACGACGACTACCTGGAGTCCTGGCTGGAGCTGTGGGACACCCGCGGCGACCAGCGCAAGCTGCTCCCCGGCTACGGCTGGGTCTTCGGCATGGGCGACGGCACCTCCAACGTCGGCCTCGGCATCCTCAACTCCTCGCCCGCCTTCGGTGAACTCGACTGGCGCGAGGTGCTCAAGGCCTGGTGCGCGAGCATGCCCGCCGAGTGGGGCTACACCCCCGAGAACATGACCGAGCCGATCCGCGGCGCCGCCCTGCCGATGGCCTTCAACCGGCAGCCGCACTACACCCGCGGCCTGCTGCTGGTCGGCGACGCGGGCGGCATGGTCAACCCGTTCAACGGCGAGGGCATCGCCTACGCGATGGAATCCGGCCAGATCGCCGCCGGCGTCATCGTGCAGGCCCACGCCCGCGTCACCGAGGGCGGCCGCGAGCGCGCCCTGCAGGCCTACCCGCGCATCCTCAAGGACGTGTACGGCGGCTACTACACGCTCGGCCGCGCCTTCGTGAAGCTCATCGGCAACCCCAAGGTGATGCAGCTCGCCGCCCAGCACGGCCTGCCGCGCCCGCTCCTGATGCGCTTCACCCTCAAGCTGCTCGCCAACCTCACCGACCCGCAGGGCGGCGACGCGATGGACCGCGTGATCAACGGGCTGGCGAGGGTCGCGCCGAACGCCTGAGGTGGCGGGGTGCCGGGGCGCTCGGGGCGGTGGGGCGGCGGTCGGCGGGGTGCAGGGTGCTCGGGGCGGCGCCGTTCAGGGCGACTTCGGTGCCGTCCCCTGCGCCCCCGTCCCCTGTTCCGTCGTCCCCCGCGTTGAAGGATCTTGCTCGGCCGTCTCCTGCTCCGCCGTGTCGCGGGAGGCGGCGGAGCGCTGTTCGACGTAGGCGAGGCGCTCGTCGAACACCCGGGCCGCGTCGGGGGTGAGCGTCCGCAGGGCGACCAGGGCGCTGAACACGACGTCGCAGAGCTCGTGCTGGACGTCCTCCCAGGTGTGGGTGACGCCCTTGCGCGGGTTCTGCCCGGTCGCGCCGATCACCGCGGCGCCGACCTCGCCGATCTCCTCGGAGAGCTTGAGCAGGCGCAGCAGGCGCTCCTCCTGCGGCGACTGGGTGCTCTGATCGTCCAGCCACGCGACCAGGTGGTCGACGCTCTCCCAGATCCGGCTGTCCATGCGGTGCTGCTCCCTGCGGTGTCGGTGGTGCTGCCACCGTACGGGAGCGGCGAGGGGGCGGGCCGGACCGCTGCGCGCCGGACCGGTGCCGCCCGGTCCACCCCCTTGTGTTCGCCTGCTCGCCTGCCCGGCCGGTGGATCAGCGCTTGCCGATCTTCACGTGGCGGATGTTCACGGGGACGTTCGGGAATCCGTCGCCCGGGCCGTTCTGGTCGTCCTCGCCTGCGGCGGCGATCTTCTGCAGGACGTCCAAGCCGGCCGTCACCCGGCCGAACGGGGTGTAGGCGGGGGAGAGCTTGGTGTCCTTCCAGACGATGAAGAACTGGCTGCCGTTGGTGTTCGGACCGGCGTTGGCCATGGCCACGGTGCCGGCCGGGTAGGTGGCGCCGGTCAGGTTCTCGTCCGGGAAGGAGTAGCCCGGACCGCCGCTGCCCGTCCCGGTCGGGTCGCCGCACTGCAACACGTAGATCCGCTGGGTGGTGAGCCGGTGGCAGTGGCTGCGGTCGAAGTAGTCGTGCTCGGCGAGGAAGCGGAACGAGAAGGTGGTGCAGGGCGCCTTGTCGGTCAGTGCCTCGAAGGTGATCGGGCCCTGGTTGGTGCGCACGGTCGCCTGGTAGGGGCGGGCCGCCTTCGCGGCGTCGAAGACCGGGATGCCCTTGAAGTTGTCGGCCGGGACGGCCGGTGTGTAGGTGCAGGCCGCGCTCGGGGTGGGGGTGGCGCCGGAGGGGGCCGCGACGGCCGTGCCGGTGCTCGCCGCGAGCGGGAGGACGGTGGCGGCGGCGACCAGCGCCCAGTGCTTGCGCTTCACGTGACGGGCCTTCCGGGGGGTGGTAGACGGCATGCTTGTCATGGAGGAATCATCCACGGCCGGGTGGGTCTTCGGTAGGGGGCTGGGGCGGCCGGTACTCCTTCGGCTGTCGATAGTGACGTGGTGTCAGTTCTCCTTCGGGATGGGCGTGAACAGACCGGCCCGGGCGGCGAGGGCGGCGGCGTCGGCGGCCCGTTCGGCGGTGCCGGCGTCCAGTGGTTCGCCGGTGACGAACAGCCGGTAGTAGAGCGGGGCGGTGGCGGCCCTGATCACCTCGGCGCCGTCCGTCCCGACGGGCAGCTCTCCCCGCACAACGGCCCGTTCGGCGACCTCTGCGGCCTGGCGGTGGCGGGCCGCGAAGAACCCGCGCAGGGCGGTCGCGCCGACGTCGGAGCGTTGGGCGGCGGAGATCAGCGCGGTGGGCGTGGAACCCCGCTCCGGGTCGGTGAAGACGCTGAGCACCTCCTGGGTGATGCGGCGGAGGTCCTCCTGGAGGTCTCCGGTGTCGGGCAGTGGCCAGGGCTGGTCGGCGGAGGCGGTCAGGGCGTCGGCGATCAGGCCGTCCACTCCGCCCCACCGCCGGTAGAGAGTCGCCTTGTGGACGCCGGAGCGTGCCGCGACGGCCTCGGCGGTGAGTCCGTCGTACCCCTTCTCGGTGACCTCGGCGAGCGTGGCGGCGACCACCTCCGCGCGGACCCGGGCGGTGCGCCCGCCCGGGCGCGGGGTGGGCGTGCGGGGCGGCTGCCGGTCGGGAGTGGTGGCCTCGCTCAAAGTCGACTCCTGTCGCATTAAGGCTTGCTGCGGGGTGGTGGTCGTGCCATGCTCATCGTAATGCGACTCAAGTCGCATTACGAGAGGAGCCTGTGTGACCACCCGTGCCATCCCCGACCCGACCGCCCTCCACCCGCTCGCCGGCCACGACCGAGTGGTCCTGCTGCGCCCGCTCGTCACCGACCCGAGGATCCAGGTCGGCGAGTACACGTACTTCGACGACCCCGACGGAGCCACCCGCTTCGAGGAGCGCAACGTCCTCTACGCCTACGGCCCCGAACGGCTGGTGATCGGCAAGTACTGCGCGATCGCCACCGGCACCCGCTTCCTGATGGCCGGGGCCGCCCACCCGGCCATCGGCGTCTCCACCTTCCCCTTCACGATGTTCGGCAGTAGCTGGACCGAGCAGACCCTCGACATCGTCACGGGCCTGCCCAGCCGCGGTGACACCGTGGTCGGCAACGACGTCTGGTTCGGCTTCGGCGCCACCGTCCTGCCAGGCGTCCGGATCGGCGACGGAGCGATCATCGCGGCCGGTGCGGTGGTCACCGCCGACGTCGAGCCCTACACGATCGTCGGCGGCAACCCCGCCCGCCCGATCCGACGCCGCTTCGACGACACCGACATCGAACGCCTCCTCCGCGCCGCCTGGTGGGACTGGCCGACCGAGCTCGTCACCGAGCACGTCCGCGCCATCATGTCCGGTACTCCAGCCGACATCGAGGACATCGCCGAGACGAACGGTCTGCTCGCCGCCTGACCCGCCGGCGCCCGGCAGGGGCATTGATCACCGGCGGCCCGGTGCGCGAAGATGGCGCCCCCGTGCTCCACCCCTCGCCCCGTCCCCCGCTGAGCCACACGCCCAGCTCCCGGGTCCGTCCGACGCCGTACGGTCCTCGCACCCGCCGGTTCCGTTCGTACGGAGGGATCCTCCTCATGCGCGCCTCCCTGTCCTCGTTCTCGTCCTCATCGGTCCTTCGCGATCTACCGGTCCTGCTCGTGGCAGTGGTGTGGGGATCGAGCTTCCTCGCCGTCCAGCGGGTGGCCGACCCGGAGACGGTCGTGGCGATGCTCGTCCTGCGCTTCGGGCTGGTGCTGCCGCTGCTCGGGCTGGTCGCCTGGCGCTCCCTGCGGAAGCTGAGCCGCGCCGAATGGCTCGGCGGCGCCACGCTGGGCCTGGTCCTCAGTGGGATCTTCCTGCTTGAGACCTACGGCGCCGTGCACACCTCCGCGACCAATGCCGGGCTGATCATCAGCCTCGCGATGGTGCTCACCCCGCTCGGCGAGAGCGCCCTCGCCCGGACCGCACCGCCGCGGGCCTTCCTCGCGGCCGCCGGGCTGGCCGTCCTCGGCGTAGCCCTGCTCACCGGCGACGGCGGGCTGCGCCCTCCGACCCTCGGCGACCTGCTGGTGCTCGGCGCCGCCCTCGTCCGCTCGGCGTACGTCTTGGCGACGGCCCGTGCCCGAGCCGTCCGCCACACCGACATGCTGGCCGTCACCTGGGTCCAACTCGCCTCGGCCACCACGGTGTTCGCCGTGGTCGCGCTCTCCGTCGGGCCCGCTCCCTGGACCATCGCCCGCTCGTACGGGGCCGGCCAGTGGGCCTGGCTGCTGCATCTGTCCCTGTTCTGCACCCTGTTCGCCTTCTTCGTCCAGATGTGGGCCGTCCGGGCCACCTCGCCGTCCCGGGTGAGCCTGCTGCTCGGCACCGAACCGCTGTGGGCCGCCGTCTTCGGCCTCACCGTGGCCGGGAACCGGATGGGCCCGCTCGCCCTGCTCGGCGCAGCCCTGGTGCTGATCGCGACCGAGTGGGGGCGGCGGACCGCCCCTGCGCCGCTCCCGGCCGCGAGCGCGGCCGCGAGCGCACCCGAGGCGGAGCAGCCGAGCCCGGAGCCGGCCCCGGTCTGACCCGAGGCCCCTGTCACCGGCGCCGCCACAGAGTCCGGCGGGCGTAGTCGACCGTGACCGCGCCCAGTAGCGGACCCCAGGCGACCAGAGGCAGGTAGGCGAGAGTCATCACCAGGGCGCTGAGGCCGTGCGGCGAATCCGCCTCGGCCAGGTTCCCGGCCCAGCCGCCGAACAGGGCGAACAGCCCCAGCCCGGTCAGGACGAGTGCGCCCGACAACGCCGGAACAACGGCGAACAGGGGGCTCACCCGTCGGCCGCCTATCAGCGGGATCCAGCGCGGAGCCACCTGCCCCCAGGGCCGGACCAGGCCCACGGTCAGGAACGCCAGCCCCTCCGCCAGCGCACTCAGCGCCACGCAGTAGACCGTGCCCCAGCCCGGCTGGTGCGCCGCGTACGCCGCAGCCGTCGCCCCGCTGAAACCGAGCGGGACGCCGAAGCCGAAGACGATCCGCCACAGTCCCGAGGGAACCGTGCTGAGCGCGGCGGCCGCGGCGGCGATCCGGGCCCAGCGCGGGGCGGGCGGGACGTCCGGCACGACCGCGTCGACCGGGCCGATCCGGTGGTCGGACAGACGGGCATTGATCATGAGCTTCGACATGGCGGTGCACTCCCTTCGGCTCCGGCCCCGTGGCCGGTGCGATGACTCAAGACTGGCGCTCGGGAAGGACCGGCGGCAGATGCCGATCGGGCTGTTCCTCCTGCTCAACTGCCCTTTGAAATGTGCCGATCGGCACAGGTGTGCCGCCCCTCCCGCGCCGTAATGTGACGGCAGTCGAAGAGTCGAGGAGAGGTGATGACGATGACTCAGATCCTGTCCGGGGTCGTCCTGGTCCTGGCACTGCCTGCCTGGTCGGCGCGGGGCCGCCGTGGCGCGGCAGCCGTGACCTTGGCGCTCGGGGCGTCCTCGGCGGTGGTCACGGCCGCCGTCTGGATCCTCGGCCGCTGGATGGAGGACGACCGCTGGGCCGGGCTGCTCGGACTGGTCGAACTGGCCGTCCTGCTGCTGTCGGTGGTCATCACTCTGCGCACCGAGGACGGCCTGCGGTGCGCACTGGCGGCCTGGACGGCATGCGCAGCGGTCGCCCTCTGGCTTACCAGGTTCGCGTTCGTCGAAGGGCCCGGGGACGTCCTCACGATCTTCGGCTTCGGCTCGGCGCTCTCCCTGCCGGCCGTCCTGATCGGGCTCTACCTGAGGGGCCTGGACGAGGGACGCGCCAAGGCGGTGGTCGAGGCCAGGCGGGCCCAGCGGCTCGAACTGGCCCACGATCTCCACGACTTCGTGGCGCACGACGTCAGCGGCATGGTGGCCCAGGCCCAGGCCGGTGCTTACCTGGCCTCGGTCGACCCGGCCCGTGCGGTCGCCATGTTCGAACGGATAGAGCAAGCCGGGCAGCGGGCCCTGGCATCACTGGACCGGACGGTCCAGCTGCTGCGCACGGAGGAGGGGACCGGGCGCGGCCCACAGCCGGGGCTGTCGGAACTCGCGGAGGTGGCCGAGCGGTTCACCGCCGCGGGCGGCCCCGAGGTCCGGCTGGAACTGCCGGAGCAGCCGGTTCCGAGGGAGCTGGGAGGGACGGTCCACCGGATCGTCGTCGAGGCGCTGACGAATGTCCGACGGCACGCCCAGGGTGCCGGACGGGTCGACGTCCGGGCGCGCCGTGTCGGCGAGTGGCTGGAGCTGACCGTGACGAACGACGGTCGGCCGGTGGGGGCGGCCAGTCGGCCCCGGCGTGGGGGCGGCAGCGGACTGCCTGGTCTGGCCGCGCGGGTGGAGGCGCTCGGCGGCACCTTCGAGGCGGGAGTGCATGAGCGGGAGGCCTGGCGTGTGACGGCGAGGCTGCCGCTGGCGGGGCGGGAGGAACCGGAGCGGCCGGAGACCCCGATGAGGACGAGTGCGGGTGCAGGGGAGAAGAGCGGATGAGCAGCAGCGCAAAGCCGATCCGGATCCTGGTCGCCGATGACCAGGCGGACATTCGCAGCGCGTTCAGGATGATCCTGGACGTTCAGCCGGACATGACGGTGGTGGCGGAGGCGGCGGACGGTGCCGCGGCGGTACAGGAAGCGAACAGGCTGCGGCCGGACGTGGTGCTCGTGGACATCCGGATGCCGAAGCTCGACGGCCTGGAGGTCACGCGGCAACTCGCCGGTCAGTGCAAGGTGATCGTGGTGACGACCTTCGACCTGGACGAGTACGTGCACACGGCCTTGCGGCACGGTGCGGCGGGCTTCCTGCTCAAGCGCTCGGGGCCGGTCCTGTTGATCGAGGCGGTCAGGGCGGCGATGGCGGGGGACGCGTTGATCAGTCCGCAGGTGACCGTTCGGCTGTTGCAGCACATGGCACTGCCGGGCGCCACGCCGACGCCTGGGGCCGCGGGCGGGGGAGGCGTGCCGGGCCCGTCGATAGCCGGCCCGGTGGAAGAACTGACCGAGAGGGAAAAGGAGATCGCTGAGCTGGTGGCCGATGGAGCGACCAACGCCGAGATCGGCGCCGGGCTCTTCATCTCACCGGGAACGGTGAAGAACCACCTCGCCAACATCCAGCGCAAGCTCGGTGCCCGTAACCGGGTGGGCATCGCGGCCTGGGTGTGGGAACAGGCAGTCGGCAACCGGTAGCCGGCCCCTGGCCCCAAGGGCGAGAGCGGAACGACGGACGAGGCCTGCGCCAGAGCGGGGCCCGAGAGCGAGAGGGAGGCAGGGCGGAGGAGGAGGCGGGCCGAGGGATTCGAGGGCCGCAGCAGGAAGTTGGGCCTGCCTACACGGGAGGCGGAGCCGCGAGGGCGGCGGGTGAAGCGGAGGCGGAGGAGGAGGGCAGGCCCCCAGGGGCCCACAGGCTGCCGGGGCTGCGAGCGCGCAGCAGCCCCGCGCTGGGACCGGCCGGTCCAGCGCAGGTGACACCGGCAGCAGGTGGGCAACCCTGGCGCGGGCGGCGGGCGGCGGGCGGCGGGCGGCGGGCGGGAGGGGGAGGGGGAGGGGGAGACCCCCACGGGCACCATCGCGCGCTTGTGAACAAAGGGTCAAGCAAGCGTTCCTCCCCCCACCACCCCTCCGAGTGAGCCGCTATAACACGTCAACATGACGCCCCGAAATTTGCTATCCCCGGAGCATAGTTGATATAGGAATACGCCCCTGACCAGCCGCTTCCCAGGTAAATGCGACTGCTTGTGACCATTTGACTCCTTTGCGTTGACAATTCTGGGCATGTTCGCATTCGCCACCATTCACATGGTGGCGTAGATCACAAAGATGACGATGAACTGCGTGTCGCAGATCACAAGCCACCGGGCATAGGATGCGCTCGTTCCAGGCTTTGTGAACTGCCTCACATGAGGTGGATCTCGGGAACTGGAACGCGGGTTCACCTCAGTGTGACCCGCCGGTTCCGATCTGCAGTCAAGGACGACTGGACGGAGGGAGCGGGGGCTATGAATGCCTACGCGCCGATCCTCGTACTCGGTGCCATCGCGGCGGCGTTCGCGGTCGGTTCCGTCGTGATGGCCTCACTCACCGGCCCCAAGCGCTACAACCGGGCCAAGTTGGAGGCGTACGAGTGCGGCATCGAGCCGACCCCGCAGCCCGTGGGCGGCGGTCGGTTCCCGATCAAGTACTACCTGACGGCGATGCTCTTCATCGTCTTCGACATCGAGATCGTCTTCCTCTACCCCTGGGCGGTGACCTTCGACTCCCTGGGGCTCTTCGGGCTGGTCGAGATGCTCCTGTTCATCGCCACCGTCTTCGTCGCGTACGCCTACGTCTGGCGTCGCGGCGGCCTGGAGTGGGACTGAGGCAGGGGTGGCGCCGCCGCCCTTGTGAACGAGCGGACAAGCTCGGACGGGCCGGACGTTCCCCCGGACGCTCCGCGGGCGCATCGCCGGACGTACCAGAGGACTTGAGGGCATTGAGAGGGATCTGATGGGAATCGAGGAGAAGCTGCCGAGCGGCTTTCTGCTCACGACCGTGGAGTCGGCCGCC
Organism: Kitasatospora sp. NPDC059160; assembly: GCF_042755465.1. Classification (NCBI taxonomy): domain Bacteria; kingdom Bacillati; phylum Actinomycetota; class Actinomycetes; order Kitasatosporales; family Streptomycetaceae; genus Kitasatospora; species Kitasatospora sp. NPDC059160. Next base: position 54,313 of record NZ_JBHZCN010000031.1, read on the forward strand.
GGCTGGGTGCGCAAGGCGTCACTCTTCCCGGCCACCTTCGGTCTGGCCTGCTGCGCGATCGAGATGATGACCACCGGTGCCGGCCGCTACGACCTGGCCCGGTTCGGGATGGAGGTCTTCCGGGGCTCCCCCCGGCAGGCCGATCTGATGATCGTGGCGGGCCGGGTGAGTCAGAAGATGGCCCCGGTGCTGCGCCAGGTGTACGACCAGATGCCCAACCCGAAGTGGGTCATCTCGATGGGCGTCTGCGCCTCTTCCGGCGGGATGTTCAACAACTACGCGATCGTGCAGGGCGTCGACCACATCGTCCCGGTGGACATCTACCTGCCCGGTTGCCCGCCCCGCCCGGAGATGCTGCTGGACGCCATCCTGAAGCTGCACGACAAGATCCAGCACGAGCCGCTGGGCGTGAACCGGCGCCGCGCCGAGGAGTTGGGCGAGGCCCTGGCCCTCAAGGCGACCCCGATCAGCGAGATGCGGGGGCAGCTGCGATGAGCGAGCAGGTACCCGAGTCCCGCCGCGAGCAGCCGCCCCGGGAGATCCCGGTCGAGGTGGTCGGCCGCCGGCAGGGCATGTTCGGTGCCGACGGCACCGGCGACACCTCCGGCTTCGGCGGTCTGGCCGCCCCGATCGTGCTGCCCGGCCCGAGCGAACGCCCGTACGGCGGCTGGTTCGACGAGGTCGCCGACGAGTTCGAGGGCGCGCTGGAGGAGCAGGGCCTGGATCCGGCCGAGGTGGTCGAGAAGACCGTGGTCGACCGCGGCGAGCTCACCTTCCACCTGGACCGCACCCACCTGTTGAAGGCGGTGCGCATCCTGCGCGACGACCCGGCGCTGCGCTTCGAACTGTGCCTGGGCGTGAGCGGGGTGCACTACCCGGGCGACCGGGGCCGCGAGCTGCACGCGGTCTACCACCTGCGTTCGATCACCCACGGCCGGCTGATCAGGCTGGAGGTCACCGCGCCGGACGCCGACCCGCGGATCCCCTCCGTGGTGAGCGTCTACCCGACCAGCAACTGGCACGAGCGCGAGGCCTACGACTTCTTCGGCCTGGTCTTCGACGGTCACCCGGCGCTCACCCGGATCATGATGCCGGACGACTGGCTGGGCCACCCGCAGCGCAAGGACTACCCGCTCGGCGGCATCCCCGTCGAGTACAAGGGCGCCCAGATCCCGGCTCCCGACCAGCGGAGGTCGTACAGCTGATGAGTACTCAGCACTACGAGGAAGCAGATGCCCGCGACACCACCGAGGGCCGGGTCTTCACCGTCACCGGCGGCGACTGGGGCGAGGTGGTCGAGGCGGCCGGCCGGGCCGACGACGAGCGCATCATCGTCAACATGGGCCCCCAGCACCCGTCCACCCACGGCGTGCTGCGGCTGATCCTGGAGATCGACGGCGAGACGGTGAAGGAGGCCCGCTGCGGCATCGGCTACCTCCACACCGGCATCGAGAAGAACATGGAGTTCCGCAGCTGGGTCCAGGGCACCACCTTCGTGACCCGCATGGACTACGTGATCCCGCTGTTCAACGAGACCGCCTACTGCCTGGCGGTCGAGAAGCTGCTCGGCATCACCGACGACATCCCGGAGCGGGCCAGCGTCATCCGGGTGATGATGATGGAGCTCAACCGGATCGCCTCGCACCTGGTCTGCCTGGCCACCGGCGGCATGGAGATCGGCGCCACCACCCTGATGGTCTACGGGTTCCGGGACCGCGAGCTGATCCTGGACGTCTTCGAACTGGTCACCGGCCTGCGCATGAACCACGCGTACGTCCGCCCCGGCGGCCTGGCCCAGGACCTGCCGCCCGGCGCCGTCGACCAGATCCGCGAGGCGGTCCGCACGCTCCGCTCCCGGATGCACGAGTACGACAAACTCGCCACCGGCAACCCGGTGTTCAAGGCCCGGCTGGTCGACGTCGGCTTCCTGGACCTGGCCGGCTGCCTGGCCCTGGGCGCCACCGGTCCGATCCTGCGGGCCACCGGCCTGCCGCACGACCTGCGCAAGACCGATCCGTACTGCGGCTACCAGGACTACGACTTCGAGGTCGCGGTCGCCGACACCGCCGACTCCTACGGCCGCTTCCTGATCCGGCTGGAGGAGATGAAGCAGTCCCTGCGGATCGTCGAGCAGTGCCTGGACCGGCTGCGCCCGGGCCCGGTCATGGTGGCCGACAAGAAGATCGCCTGGCCGGCCCAACTGGCCGTCGGCCCGGACGGGATGGGCAACTCGCTCGACCACATCCGCAAGATCATGGGCACCTCGATGGAGGCCCTGATCCACCACTTCAAGCTGGTCACCGAGGGCTTCCGGGTCCCGGTCGGCCAGGCGTACGCGGCGGTCGAGTCGTCCAAGGGCGAGCTGGGCGTGCACGTGGTCAGCGACGGCGGGACGCGCCCGTACCGGGTGCACTTCCGGGACCCGTCGTTCACCAATCTGCAGACGATGGCGGCGATGTGCGAGGGCGGCCAGGTGGCCGACGTGATCGTCGCGGTGGCCGGGATCGACCCGGTGATGGGAGGCGTGGACCGGTGACGGACGTCGAACTGGGACTGCCGGCGATGCCGGCCCCGCCGTACCCGGAGGAGGTGCGCTCCCGGCTGGCCGCCGACGCCGCCGAGCTGATCGGCCGCTACCCGCAGGCCCGTTCGGCGCTGCTGCCGCTGCTGCACCTGGTGCAGGCCGAGGAGGGCTTCGTCAGCCGGACCGGGATCCGCTTCTGCGCCGAGCAGTTGGGGCTCACCACGGCTGAGGTCACCGCCGTCGCCACCTTCTACACGATGTACCGGCGGCGCCCGGCCGGGAAGTACCACGTCGGGGTCTGCACCAACACCCTGTGCGCGGTGCTCGGCGGGGACCGGATCTTCGCCGACCTCCAGGAGCACCTGGGCATCGGCAACAACGAGACCACCGAGGACGGCGAGATCTCGATCGAGCACATCGAGTGCAACGCCGCCTGCGACTACGCCCCCGTGGTGATGGTCAACTGGGAGTTCTTCGACGACCAGACCCCGCAGAGCGCCCGCCGGCTGGTCGACGACCTGCGGGCCGGCCGCGAGGTGCGGCCCACCCGCGGCGCCCGGCTGTGCGGCTTCAAGGAGACCGCCCGGATCCTGGCCGGCTTCCCGGACGAGCGCCCGGGCGCCAACGACGAGTCGGGTGCCGGCGGCGCCCCCTCGCTGGCCGGGCTGCGGCTGGCGCGCGGCGAGGCCCTGCCCGGCACCGCCGGCACCAAGGTGGTCTCCCCCCGCCACGAGGCCCCCCGCCACGGGGAGCCGGGCCACGAAGGCAAGGCCGACGGCCAGGAAGGGACCGAAGCGTGATGACCTCCGCCGAGCCGGCCGAGAAGCTGCTCACCCCCGTCCTGTCCGACCCCTGGGACGACAGCCGTCCCTGGACCCTCGCCACCTACCGCCGCCACCACGGCTACGAGGGCCTCAAGGCGGCCCTCGCGATGCCCCCGGACGACGTGATCGCCCTGGTCAAGGACTCCGGTCTGCGCGGCCGCGGCGGTGCCGGCTTCCCCACCGGGATGAAGTGGCAGTTCATCCCGCAGAACGACGGCAAGCCGCACTACCTGGTGGTCAACGCGGACGAGTCCGAGCCGGGCACCTGCAAGGACATCCCGCTGCTGTTCGCCAACCCGCACTCCCTCATCGAGGGCATGGTCATCGCCTCCTACGCGATCCGCTGCGACCACGCGTTCATCTACCTGCGCGGCGAGGTCGTCCCGGTGCTGCGCCGCCTGCACGCCGCGGTCGCCGAGGCGTACGCGGCGGGACTGCTCGGCCGGGACATCCTCGGCTCGGGCGTGAACCTGGACATCACCGTCCACGCCGGCGCCGGCGCCTACATCTGCGGCGAGGAGACGGCGCTGCTGGACTCGCTGGAGGGCCGCCGCGGCCAGCCGAGGCTGCGCCCGCCGTTCCCGGCGATCGCCGGCCTGTACGCCTGCCCGACGGTGGTCAACAACGTCGAGTCGATCGCCTCGGTGCCGCCGATCCTGGCCCGCGGCAAGGAGTGGTTCAAGGGCCTGGGCACCGAGAAGTCCCCGGGCTTCACGCTGTACTCGCTGTCCGGCCACGTCACCAACCCCGGCCAGTACGAGGCCCCGCTCGGCATCACGCTGCGCCAGCTGCTGGACCTCTCCGGCGGCGTCCGGGCCGGGCACCGGTTGAAGTTCTGGACCCCGGGCGGCTCCTCCACCCCGATGTTCACCGACGAGCACCTCGACGTCCCGCTGGACTACGAGGGCGTCGGCGCGGCGGGCTCGATGCTCGGCACCAAGGCGCTGCAGGTCTTCGACGAGACCACCTGCGTGGTGCGGGCGGTGACCCGTTGGACGGAGTTCTACGCCCACGAGTCCTGCGGCAAGTGCACCCCCTGCCGGGAGGGCACCTACTGGCTGGTCCAGCTGTTGAAGCGGATCGAGGCGGGCCAGGGCGTCGACGGGGACCTGGAGAAGCTCCTCGACATCGCCGACAACATCAACGGCAAGTCCTTCTGCGCGCTGGGCGACGGCGCGGCGAGCCCGATCGTCTCCTCGCTCCAGTACTTCCGGGCCGAGTACGAGCAGCACCTGGCCGAGCGCCGCTGCCCGTTCGACCCGGCCGCGTCCACCGTCTGGGCCGACGGCCCCCGCCCCGGCCACCAGTCCGCCACCGAGAGGGAGGTGCACGCGTGACGATCACCGAGCCGGCCGCCTCCACGAACGACGGAGCCGCGGTCGAACTGGTCACGCTCACCATCGACGGCGTCGAAGTGAAGGTCCCCAAGGGCACCTTGGTGATCCGGGCCGCCGAGACCATCGGCACCCAGATCCCGCGCTTCTGCGACCATCCGCTGCTGGATCCGGCCGGCGCCTGCCGGCAGTGCATCGTGGAGGTCGAGGGCCAGCGCAAGCCGGTCGCCTCCTGCACCATCCCGGTCGCCGAGGGCATGGTGGTGCGCACCCAGCTGAGTTCGCCGGTGGCGGAGAAGGCCCAGCGCGGCGTGATGGAGCTGCTGCTGATCAACCACCCGCTGGACTGCCCGGTCTGCGACAAGGGCGGCGAGTGCCCGCTGCAGAACCAGGCGATGAGCAGCGGCGCGGCGGACTCCCGGTTCGAGGGGATGAAGCGCACCTACGCGAAGCCGCTGCCGATCAGCAGCCAGGTGCTGCTGGACCGGGAGCGCTGCGTGCTGTGCGCGCGCTGCACCCGCTTCTCGCAGCAGATCGCCGGGGACCCGTTCATCGACCTGGTGGAGCGCGGGGCGCTGCAGCAGGTGGGCACGGGGGAGGGGGACGACTTCGAGTCGTACTTCTCCGGGAACACCATCCAGATCTGTCCGGTGGGGGCGCTGACCTCGGCGGCTTATCGTTTCCGCTCGCGCCCCTTCGACCTGGTGTCCTCGCCGAGCGTGTGCGAGCACTGCTCGGCGGGTTGCGCGCAGCGCACCGATCACCGGCGGGGCAAGGTGCTGCGCCGGCTGGCGGGCGAGGACCCGGCGGTGAACGAGGAGTGGAACTGCGACAAGGGCCGGTTCGCGTTCCGCTACGCCCAGCAGCGGGACCGGCTGACGGCCCCGCTGGTGCGGGTGGACGGCGAGCTGGTGCCGGCCTCCTGGCCGGAGGCGTTGCGGCGGGCCGCCGAGGGTCTGCGCGGGGCCCGTACGGGTGTGCTGGCGGGCGGCCGGGTGACGGTGGAGGACGCGTACGCGTACGCGAAGTTCGCCCGGGTGGTGCTGGGCACCAACGACGTGGACTTCCGGTCCCGCCCGCACAGCGGTGAGGAGGCGGACTTCCTGGCCGCGGCGGTCGCCGGGCGCGGGGTGGACGTGGACGGTTCGGGCGTCGACTACGCGCGGCTGGAGCAGGCTCCGGCGGTGCTGCTGGCGGGGTTCGAGCCGGAGGAGGAGTCGCCGATCGTCTTCCTGCGGCTGCGCAAGGCGTCCCGGGGCAACGGCGTCAAGGTGTTCTCGGTGGCGTCGTTCGCCTCCCGGGGGCTGGCGAAGCTGCGCGGTGCGCTGCTGCCGGCGGCGCCGGGGACGGAGCCGGAGTGGTTCGCGGCGCTGGCGGCGGACGAGCCGTTGAACGACGAGGCCGGGCGGGCGGCGGAGCTGTTGCGCCGGCCGGGTGCGGTGATCCTGGCGGGTGAGCGGCTGGCGTCGGTGCCGGGCGCGTTGACGGCGGTGCTGCGGTTGGCGCACGCGACCGGGGCGGCGCTGGCCTGGGTGCCGCGCCGGGCCGGGGAGCGCGGGGCGGTGGAGGCCGGCGCGCTGCCGGGTCTGCTGCCGGGCGGCCGTCCGGTGGCGGACGCGGCGGCGCGGGCCCAGGCGGCCTCGGTGTGGGGGGTGGCGGAGCTGCCGTCGCGTCCGGGCCGGGACACCGGCCAGATCCTGACCGCGGCGGCGCGGGGCGATCTGGACGCGTTGCTGGTCGGCGGGGTGGACCTTGACGATCTGCCGGATCCGGCGCTGGCCGGGGAGGCGCTGGCGGCGGTGCCGTTCGTGGTGTCGCTGGAGCTGCGGCCGTCGGCGGTGACGGGCCGGGCCGACGTGGTGCTGCCGGTGGCGGCGGTGGCGGAGAAGGCGGGGACGTTCCTGGACTGGGAGGGCCGGGTGCGGATGTTCGAGGCCGCGCTCAAGCCGGACCAGCAGATGGGCCGTCACCTCCAGTCGGACCTGCGGGTGCTGGCGATGCTGGCGGACGCGCTGGGGCACCGGCTGGGCCTGGCGGACGTGCGGGCGGCCCGGCTGGAGCTGGACCGCTTCGGGCCGTGGCGGGGTGACCGCGCGGCGGATCCGGCGGCGCACCCGGGTGTGCTGCCGCGTCCGGCCACCGGCCAGGCGGTGCTGGCGGGTTGGCGGCTGCTGCTGGACGAGGGCTCGTTGCAGGACGGCGATCCGCACCTGGCGGGGACGCGGCACCGGGCGGTGGCCCGGGTGTCGTCGGCCACCGCGAAGGAGATCGGCGCCAAGGAGGTCGGCGCGGGTGTCGGCGCGGGGGTCGGCGCCGAGGCCGGCGCGGAGGCCGCCGGTGCGCTGCGGCTGACCGGTCCGGCGGGTTCGCTGGTCCTGCCGCTGGAGGTGACCGACTCGGTCCCGGACCGTACGGTCTGGATCCCGCTCAACTCCACGCCGGGCGGCGCGCACCGCGCGCTCGGCACCACCGTCGGCCATCTGGTGACGATCGCCGCGGCCGAGCTCGCGCCGGTCGCCGTCGAGGGCGGGTCCCGGGAAGGGGAGGTCCGATGACGACTCCGCAGCCGTACGAGACGCTCCACTTCTTCGGCCAGGACCCGTGGTGGCTGGTGCTGTTGAAGGCGGTGTTCTGCTTCGCCTTCCTGGTGCTGACGGTGCTGGTGACGATCGTCTGGGAGCGCAAGGTGGTGGCCTGGATGCAGTTGCGCATCGGGCCTAACCGGCACGGGCCGTGGGGCCTGCTGCAGTCGCTGGCGGACGGCGTGAAGCTGGCGCTCAAGGAGGACCTGGTCGTCAAGGGCGCGGACAAGGTGGTCTACGTCCTGGCCCCGATCGTCTGCGCGATCCCGGCGTTCATGGCCTTCGCGGTGATCCCGTTCGGCCCGGCCGGCGAGGAGGTGTCGGTCTTCGGCACCCGGACGCCGCTGCAGCTGACCGACTTCCCGGTGGCGCTGCTCTACATCCTGGCCACCGCCTCGATCGGCATCTACGGGATCGTGCTGGCCGGTTGGTCCTCCGGTTCGACGTACCCGCTGCTGGGCGGCCTGCGGTCGGCCGCGCAGATGATCAGCTACGAGATCGCGATGGGCCTGTCCTTCGCGGCGGTGTTCGTCTACTCGGGGTCGATGTCGACCTCGGAGATCGTGGCGCACCAGCAGCCGAAGTGGTTCGCGGTGCTGCTGCCGGTGTCGTTCATCGTCTACGTCATCGCGATGGTCGGGGAGACCAACCGGGCGCCGTTCGACCTCCCGGAGGCCGAGGGCGAGCTGGTGGGCGGTTTCAACACCGAGTACTCCTCGTTGAAGTTCGCGATGTTCATGCTGGCCGAGTACGTCAACATGGTGACGGTCTCGGCGGTGGCGTCGACCCTGTTCCTGGGCGGCTGGCGGGCCCCGTGGCCGGTGTCGGCCTTCTGGGAGGGCGCCAACCACGGCTGGTTGCCGATGCTGTGGATCACCTTGAAGATCCAGCTGCTGGTGTTCTTCTTCATCTGGCTGCGCGGCACGCTGCCGCGGTTGCGCTACGACCAGTTCATGAAGCTGGGCTGGAAGGTGCTGATCCCGGTCTCGCTGGTGTGGCTGGTGCTGATCGCGAGCGTGCGGGCGCTGCGCAACGAGGGGTACGGCTTCGGCGAGGTGGTGCTCTACGTGGGCGCGCCGGTCGGCGCGATCCTGCTGCTGGCGCTGGTCCGGGACTTCCTGCGCAAGGAGAAGGAGCCCGGGCCGGAGCAGGAGGCCCCGGGCAAGGGCGAGTTCGATCCGATGGCGGGCGGGTACCCGGTGCCGCCGCTGCCCGGGCAGGTGCTGCCGCCGGTGCCGCGCCGGCCGGGCCGGGCCCCGAAGCAACTCCAGGACGCCCTCAACGGGGCCGACCATTCCGAAGGGAGCTGATCCGCGATGTCGTCCGACCAGACGGGCCGGCCCGAGCGGGCCGACCGGCCGTCGGTGCTCGGTCCGGCCGCCGGTTTCGGCGTGACCTTCAAGGCCATGTTCAAGAAGCGGCTGACCGAGCAGTACCCGGAGCAGAAGAAGCCCACGGCTCCGCGCTTCCACGGCCGCCACCAGCTGAACCGGCATCCGGACGGGCTGGAGAAGTGCGTCGGCTGCGAGCTGTGCGCGTGGGCCTGCCCGGCCGACGCGATCTACGTGGAGGGCGCGGACAACCGGGACGAGGAGCGCTACTCGCCGGGTGAGCGCTACGGCGCGGTGTACCAGATCAACTACGCCCGCTGCATCCTGTGCGGGCTGTGCATCGAGGCCTGTCCCACCCGGGCGCTGACGATGACCAACGAGTACGAGCTGGCGGACTCCTCCCGCAAGGACCTGATCTTCACCAAGGAGCAGCTGCTGGTGGGCCTGTCGGAGGACATGGTCGACACCCCGCACGCGATCTTCCCGGGCACCGACGAGGGTGCGTACTACCGGGGCGAGATCACCGGGGCGGCGCCGGGGACGGTCCGGCAGGAGCGCACCGACCGGGAGAAGGAGGTGCGGCAGTGATCGCACAGCTGGCGGCGGCGGGCGGGACGACCTCCACGGGTGAGGCCGTCCAGTTCTGGGTGCTCGCGGTGATCGCGGTCGGTGGCGCGCTGGGGATGCTGCTGATGCGCAAGGCGGTGCACAGCGCGCTGTGCCTGGCGGCGACCATGCTGGCGCTGGCGGTCTGTTACATGGCCCAGGGCGCGGTGTTCCTGGGCGTGGTGCAGATCGTGGTGTACACCGGCGCGATCATGATGCTGTTCCTGTTCGTGGTGATGCTGGTCGGCGTGACCAGCGAGGACTCCCTCAAGGAGCAGTTGAAGGGCCAGCGGTTCGCGGCGGTGCTGTGCGGGCTGGGCTTCGGGGTGCTGCTGATCGCGGGCATCGCGAACGCGCGGCTGGACCACTTCACCGGGCTGGCCGAGGCGAACGCCGAGGGCAACGTGCCGGGCCTGGCCCGGCTGATCTTCACCCGCTACGTGTGGGCCTTCGAGGTCACCGGCGCGCTGCTGATCACGGCGGCGGTCGGCGCGATGGTGCTGACCCACCGGGAGCACGTGAAGGCGCCGAAGACCCAGCGGGAGCTGGCGGAGCAGCGGGTGCGGGACAACATCCAGCTGCCGCCGCTGCCGGCGCCGGGCGTGTACGCGCGGCACAACGCGGTGGACGTGCCGGCGCTGCTGCCGGACGGCACGATCGCGGAGGACTCGGTGATGGCGACGCTGCGCGAGCGCGGCCAGGTCCGGGACGTCAGCCAGGAGATGCTGCGGCGGATGGCGGAGCTGGAGAACAGTACGGCGGACTGGCTGGGCCGGCCGTCCTCGGAGCGGCCGGTGGTGGCGGCTCCGCGCGGGCCCCTGGAGCCGGTCCCGGGCCACGGGTCCGAGCCGCGCGAGGCCGGGGAGGGGGAGCGGTGAATCCGGTCAACTACCTCTATCTGTCCGCCCTGTTGTTCACCATCGGCGCGTCCGGGGTGTTGATCCGGCGCAACGCGGTGGTGCTGTTCATGTGCGTCGAGCTGATGCTGAACGCCTCGAACCTGGCACTGGTGACGTTCTCCCGGCTGCACGGGACCCTGGACGGTCAGATCATCGCGTTCTTCACGATGGTGGTGGCGGCGGCCGAGGTCGTGGTCGGCCTCGCCATCATCGTCTCCATCTTCCGGACCAGGCACTCCGCTTCGGTCGACGACAGCAATCTGATGAAGCTGTAGGCGGAGGACCTTCGGTGAACTCTCTCATTCCGCTGCTGGTGGCGGCTCCGCTGGCCGGTGCCGCCCTGCTGCTCCTGGGCGGTCGGGCCTTCGACCGCTTCGGCCACTGGCTGGCGACCGCGCTCGCCGCGCTCTCGTTCGGCTTCGGCCTGGCCCTGTTCTCGGACATGCTGGGCCGGGACGTCGAGCACCGGGCGGTGACGAAGCACCTGTTCAGCTGGGTGCCGGTGAACGCCTTCCAGGCCGACGTCTCGTTCCGGCTCGACCAGTTGTCGATGACCTTCGTGCTGTTGATCACCGGGGTGGGCACGCTGATCCACCTGTACTCGGTGGGCTACATGGCGCACGACGAGCGCCGGCGCCGCTTCTTCGCGTACCTGAACCTGTTCCTGGCCGCCATGCTGCTGCTGGTGCTGGCGGACAACTACCTCCTGCTGTACTTCGGTTGGGAGGGCGTGGGCCTGGCCTCGTACCTGCTGATCGGCTTCTGGCAGCACAAGCCGAGTGCGGCGACGGCCGCGAAGAAGGCGTTCCTGGTCAACCGGGTCGGCGACATGGGCCTGTCGATCGCGATCATGCTGATGTTCGCCGAGTTCGGCTCCTTCGCCTTCACCCCGGTCCTCGGTTCGGAGGGCGCGGTCGGGGCGGTGCACGGGGCGAGCGAGGGCAGGCTGACGGCGATCGGCCTGATGCTGCTGCTGGCCGCGTGCGGCAAGTCGGCGCAGGTGCCGCTGCAGTCCTGGCTGGGGGACGCGATGGAGGGCCCGACCCCGGTCTCGGCCCTGATCCACGCGGCCACCATGGTGACCGCCGGGGTCTACCTGATCACCCGGTCCTCGGCGATCTTCGACCTGGCGCCGGACGCCCAGACCGCCGTGGTGGTGGTCGGTGCGGTGACGCTGCTGTTCGGTGCGGTCGTCGGTTGCGCCAAGGACGACATCAAGAAGGCGCTGGCCGGCTCGACCATGTCGCAGATCGGCTACATGGTCCTGGCGGCCGGGCTGGGCCCGATCGGCTACGTCTTCGCGATCATGCACCTGGTGACCCACGGCTTCTTCAAGGCCGGGCTGTTCCTCGGCGCCGGGTCGGTCATGCACGGCATGGACGACGAGGTGAACATGCGCCGCTACGGCGGCCTGTGGCGGCACATGCCGTGGACCTTCGCCACGTTCGGCCTGGGCTACCTGGCCATCATCGGCTTCCCCGGGCTGTCCGGCTTCTTCTCCAAGGACAAGATCATCGAGGCGGCCTTCGCCAAGGGCGGCACCGAGGGCTGGATCCTCGGCCTGTGCGCGCTGGTCGGCGCGGCCGTCACCGCGTTCTACATGACCCGGGTGATGCTGCTGACCTTCTTCGGCGAGAAGCGCTGGCAGCCGGACGCCGAGGGCAACCTCCCGCACCCGCACGAGTCGCCGCGGACCATGGTCGTGCCGATGGTCCTGCTGGCCTTCGGCTCGGTCTTCGCCGGCGGGCTGTTCGTCTACCACGGCTCCTTCCTGAAGTGGCTGGAGCCGGTCACCGGCCACAGCGAGGGCAACCCGCCGCTCGGCTCCTGGACGGTCACCGGGCTGACCACGGCCTGCATGCTGGCCGGCGTCGGGCTGGCGTACCTGATGTACGGGCGCTCGCCCGTCCCGGTGGTGCCGCCGGTCGGCTCCCCGCTCACCCGGGCGGCCCGCCGCGACCTGCTGCAGGACGACTTCAACCACGCGGTGCTGGTGCGGCCGGGCTCGGCGCTGGCGGCGACCCTGGTCTACTTCGACAGCCGCGGCCTGGACGGCTTCGTCAACGGCCTGGCCGCCCTCATCGGGGGCCTGTCCGGCCGGCTGCGGCGGGTCCAGAACGGCTTCGTCCGCTCGTACGCGCTCTCCATGTTCGGCGGCACGCTGGTGCTGGTCGCCTCGACTCTCCTGATGAGGTCCGTGTGATGACTGTGATTCGCCCGCTCGCCTCCGGGCGCTCGGACCCGGCGCCGGCACTCTTCGCTCCGGCACTCCCTCCTTCGTCGGTCGCTGGTGGCTCATCGCTCTCGGCACCGGCGCGCCCTTCGGCTCGGGGCGGGGAAACGCGTCGGGAGGCCAGGCCGTGAGCGTGCTACTGACCACCACCTGTGCCGTCCCGGCGGCCGGCGCGGTGCTGACCGCCGCCCTGCCCGCCGGGTCGAACGCGGCCCGGCGGCGCACCATCAAGACCGTCGCGCTGGCCGTGTCGGGGGTGACCCTGGTGCTGGCCGCCCTGGTGGCGCTGCGCTTCGACCCGCACGGCGCCCGGTTCCAGCTGACCGAGTCGTACAGCTGGATCCGCTCCTTCGGCATCACCTTCTCGCTCGGCGTGGACGGCATCGGCGCGGTGCTGGCCCTGCTGACGGCCGTCCTGGTGCCGATGGTGATGCTGGCCTCCTGGCACGACGCGGACCCGGCCGCCCCGGGCCCCGACGGCAGCTTCGAGAACAAACGGCGCACCCAGGCCTTCTTCGCCCTGATCCTGGCGGTGGAGGCGATGGTGGTGGTGTCCTTCTACGCCACCGACGTCTTCCTGTTCTACGTGTTCTTCGAAGCCATGCTGATCCCGATGTACTTCCTGATCGGCGGCTTCGGCGACCGGGCCGGCGGCCCGGACTCGGCGCGCCAGCGCTCCTACGCGGCCGTCAAGTTCCTGCTGTACAACCTGCTCGGCGGCCTGGTGATGCTGGCCGCGGTGATCGGGCTGTACGTGATCGCCCAGGAGCAGGGCTTCGGCACCTTCGACCTGCCGACCCTCACCGGGGCGATCGCCGACGGCAGCCTCAAGCTGTCCGGGACGGCGCAGAACGCGCTGTTCCTCGGCTTCTTCTTCGCCTTCGCGGTGAAGGCCCCGCTGTGGCCGCTGCACACCTGGCTGCCGAACGCGATGGGCGAGGCGACGGCCGGCACCGCGGTGCTGATCACCGCGGTGGTGGACAAGGTCGGCACCTTCGCGATGCTGCGCTTCTGCCTCGGGCTGTTCCCGGACGCCTCGAAGACCTTCGCCCCGGCGATCCTGGTGCTGTCGCTGGTCGGGATCGTCTACGGCGCGCTGCTGGCGGTCGGCCAGAAGGACATCAAGCGGCTGGTCGCCTACGCCTCGATCTCGCACTTCGGCTTCATCATCATGGGCGTCTTCGCGATGACCAGCCAGGGGCAGAGCGGCGCGACCCTCTACATGGTCAACCACGGCCTCTCCACCGCCGCGTGGATGCTGGTGGCCGGCTTCCTGATCTCGCGCCGCGGCTCGCGGCTGATCGCCGACTACGGCGGCGTGCAGAAGGTCGCCCCGGTGCTCGCCGGGACCTTCCTGATCGGAAGCCTGGCGACCCTGTCGCTGCCGGGACTGGCCCCGTTCGTCAGCGAGTTCCTGGTACTGGTGGGCACCTTCACCCGCTACCCGGCGATCGGCGTCGTCGCCACCCTCGGCATCGTGCTGGCCGCGCTGTACGCGCTGCTGCTGTACCAGCGCACCATGACCGGCCCGGTGAAGGAGGGCGTGCGCGCGATGCCCGACCTCAAGGTCCGGGAACTGGCCGTGGTGGCACCGCTGGTGGCGCTGACGATCCTGCTCGGGGTGTACCCGAAGCCGCTCACCGACCTGGTGAACCCCTCGGTGGACGCGACGCTCTCGCAGGTCCACCGGACCGACCCGGCGCCGGCCCACCCGGTCGCCGCCACCTCAGGAGGTGAGCAGAAGTGAGTGCCACCGCAGTGCTCGCCGCCGTCGGCGGCAACACCCCCGGCATCCCGGCGCCGCACATCGAGTACGGCCAACTCTCCCCGATGCTGGTGGTCTTCGGGGCCGCCGTGGCGGGCGTCCTGGTCGAGGCCTTCGTCCCGCGCCGGCTGCGGCACTGGACCCAGGTGTCGCTGGCGCTGGTCGCGCTGGCCGGCGCGTTCGCCGCCGTGGTGGTGCTGGCGACGCAGGGCCACGGCGCGCCGCGGGTCGACCTGCTGGCCATGGAGTCGGTCGCCCTGGACGGCCCGGCGCTGTTCCTCCAGGGCGTGATCCTGCTGGTCGCCGTCGTCGCGGTGCTCACCTACGCGGAGCGCAGGCTGGAGCCCAAGGCCGGCGGCCTGCCCGCCGACGCCTTCGCCGCCCAGGCGTCCGCCACCCCGGGCGGGGAGCAGGAGCGGGACGCGGTCCGGGCCGGCTTCGCGACCACCGAGGTCTTCCCGCTGACCCTGTTCGCGGTCGGCGGCATGCTGCTCTTCCCGGCCGCCAACGACCTGCTGACCATGTTCGTGGCGCTGGAGGTCTTCTCCCTCCCGCTGTACCTGCTGTGCGCGCTGGCCCGGCGCCGCCGGCTGCTGTCCCAGGAGGCGGCGGTCAAGTACTTCCTGCTGGGCGCCTTCGCCTCGGCGTTCTTCCTGTTCGGCACCGCGCTGCTGTACGGCTACGCGGGCAGCGTCAAGCTCGGCGACATCGCGGACGTCATCTCCGGCAAGGCGATGACGACCCCGGCGCAGCTGAGCAGCACCCAGAGCGACGCGCTGCTGCTGACCGGCCTGGCGCTGCTGGCGGTGGGCCTGCTGTTCAAGGTGGGCGCGGTGCCGTTCCACTCCTGGACCCCGGACGTCTACCAGGGCGCGCCGACCCCGGTGACCGGCTTCATGGCCGCGGCCACCAAGGTCGCCGCGTTCGGGGCGTTCCTGCGGCTGTTCTACGTGGCCTTCCCGGGCCTGCGGCTGGACTGGCGGCCGGTGCTGTGGGGCGTGGCGATCCTGACCATGGTGGTCGGCGCGGTGCTGGCGGTGACCCAGCAGGACGTCAAGCGGCTGCTGGCGTACTCCTCGATCGCGCACGCCGGGTTCATCCTGACCGGGGTGATCGCGGTCAACAAGCAGGGCCTGTCCTCGGTGCTGTTCTACCTGGCGGCGTACTCCTTCGTGACGCTGGGGGCCTTCGCCGTGGTCACCCTGGTGCGCGACTCCAAGGGGGAGGCGACCCACCTGTCCAGCTGGGCGGGGCTGGGGCGGCGCTCGCCGCTGGTGGCGGCGGTCTTCGCGCTGTTCCTGCTGGCCTTCGCCGGGATCCCGCTGACCTCCGGCTTCACCGGGAAGTTCGCGGTGTTCCAGGCGGCGGCGGCCGGCGGGGCGACGCCGCTGGTGATCGTGGGTGTGCTGAGTTCGGCGGTGGCCGCGTTCTTCTACATCCGGGTGATCGTGCTGATGTTCTTCTCCGACCCGCAGCCGGGCGGTCCGACGGTGGCGATCCCGAGCGCCTTCACGGCGACCGCGATCGGGGTGGGGGTGCTGGTCACGCTGGGTCTGGGCCTGCTGCCGCAGTACTTCCTGGACCTCGCGTCCAAGGCCTCGCTGTTCGCGTACTGACCGTAGCCGGTCGGTTTGTTCGGAGATCGGCCCGGATCCGCGGGCCGATCTCCGGTCTGTGTTTCCCGATGAATTCGCCCCCACCGCCGCTGCGTCCGCACAGGCCTCCTGACCAGGGCTTCCGGCGCGGTCATGACGGGATCCGCACGCCCGTGCAGTGATCCACTCGCGACCGGATACCCTGCCTGTATGGCCAGCGGCGGCACTCAGGGACCAGGCCGCTAGATCGACCAGGGACAGAGGAGTGGTCTTCGTGACCGTCGTGGGACCCTTCGGGCTCAGCGTGCAGGACCGCGACCTGACCCGGGACGTCCAGGCCGGACTGGACGCGGTGGAGGCGGCGCTCTCCGAGGCCGTCAAGAGCGACGTCCCCTTCATCACCGTCACCGCCTCCCACCTGATCGAGGCCGGCGGCAAGCGCTTCCGCCCGCTGCTCCTGCTGCTGGCCGCCCAGTTCGGCGACCCGGGGGCGCCCGGGGTGGTGCCGGCCGCGGTGGTCGTCGAGCTGACCCACCTGGCCACGCTGTACCACGACGACGTGATGGACGAGGCCCCGGTGCGCCGCGGCGCGGAGAGCGCCAACTCCCGCTGGGACAACTCGGTGGCCATCCTCACCGGCGACTTCCTGTTCTCCCGCGCCTCCCAGGTGCTGGCCGACCTCGGCCCGGAGGCGGTCCGGATGCAGGCCGAGGCCTTCGAGCGGCTGGTGACCGGCCAGATCCTGGAGACCCGCGGCCCCGGCCCGGAGGCCGACCGGCTGCTGCACTACCTGGACGTGCTGGCCGGCAAGACCGGATCGCTGATCGCCGTCTCCTGCCGGATAGGAGCGCTGATGGCCGGCGCCCCGCCCGCACTGGTGGACACCCTCGGCGAGTTCGGCGAGCGGATCGGCATCGCCTTCCAGCTCGCCGACGACGTCCTGGACGTCGCCAGCGACGGCCACGAGTCCGGCAAGACCCCCGGCACCGACCTGCGCGAGGGCGTGCCGACCCTGCCGACCCTGCTGCTGGAGCAGATGCCGGCCGACCCGGACGACCCGGCCGACACCCGGCTGCGCGAACTGCTCGACGGGGACCTCTCGGACGACGACCTGCACGCCGAGGCGCTGCGCCTGCTGCGCGCCCACCCCGCCCTGGAGCGCGCCCGCCGGGAGACCCTGCGGCACTCCGAGGAGGCCCGGGCGCTGCTGGCCCCGCTGCCGGACTGCGCGGCGAAGGCCGCCCTGGACGGGCTGTGCGACGCGGTGGCCATCCGCACCATGTGAGCGTCCCCGGGCGGATCCGACCCCGAGCCCGTGCGGGCGCGGGCGGATGGGGGAGACTGACACCCGTCAGCTCACGCCTGCCCGGAAGGTCGCCATGCGCCGCGTCGTCATCGCCGAGGACTCCGTACTGCTCCGGGAAGGCCTGACCAGGCTGCTCACCGACCGCGGCCTGGAGGTCGTGGCGGGGGTCGGGGACGGCGCGGCCCTGGTGAAGACGATCCACGACCTGGCGGCGGCGGACGCCCTGCCGGACGTGGTGGTCTCGGACGTGCGGATGCCCCCGACCCACACCGACGAGGGCCTGCGCGCCTGCGTGGAGCTGCGCGGGCGCTACCCGCAGCTGGGCGTGCTGGTGCTGTCGCAGTTCGTGGAGGAGCGCTACGCCTCCGAGCTGCTGGCCGGGTCGACCCGGGGCGTCGGCTACCTGTTGAAGGACCGGGTCGCCGAGGTGCGCGAGTTCGCGGACGCGGTGGTGCGGGTCGCCGAGGGCGGCACCGCGCTGGACCCGGAGGTGGTGCAGCAGCTGCTCAGCCGCAGCCGCAAGGGCGACGTCCTGGCCAATCTCACGCCGCGCGAGCGCGAGGTGCTCGGTCTGATGGCGGAGGGGCGCACCAACGCCGCCGTGGCCAAGCAGCTGGTGGTGTCCGACGGGGCGGTGGAGAAGCACGTCAGCAACATCTTCCTCAAGCTGGGGCTGGCGCAGAGCGCGGAGGACCACCGCCGGGTGCTCGCGGTGCTGACCTACCTCAACTCCTAGCCGGGGGCCGCCCGGGGCCGTTCGGGGCCGCCCGGGGCTGTTCGGGCCGTCCGGGGTTTGTTCGGGGGCTGTTCGGGGCGCCCGCCGCGGGGCGGCTGCTCCGTACCCGGAATGATCTCCGGCGGCCGGGCGTTGTCCTTGGGTGCGGTAGCGGCGTGGGCGGGGGAAATTCCTGCGGGAGTTCCAACCGGGCCCGAGGTCGCGCGCATAGGATGCGAGCGGTGCACCAAGCGGACGGGGCACGGGGCCGCGCCCGCGGTGGTGCGTCCACGAGGAGGTCCGCGGCAGTGACCAGTCAGGTCGATCAGTCGGAGGCAGTGGACGGATCGGGCGGCGACGAGGGTCGTACCGGCAGTGGTGACGGACGCCCCGGAGCGGCCGGACCAGCCGGCCCGCACGCCCCGGGCGGTCCACCGGAAAGGCGCCCCAAGCCCGTTCGCAGACTCGACCGGGTGATCATCCGCTTCGCGGGGGACTCCGGCGACGGCATGCAGCTCACCGGGGACCGGTTCACCTCGGAGACGGCCGCGTTCGGCAACGACCTCTCCACGCTGCCGAACTTCCCGGCCGAGATCCGGGCCCCCGCCGGCACCCTGCCGGGCGTCTCGTCCTTCCAACTGCACTTCGCCGACCACGACATCCTCACCCCGGGCGACGCCCCGAACGTGCTGGTGGCGATGAACCCGGCGGCCCTGAAGGCGAACCTGCCGGACCTGCCGCGCGGCGCGGAGATCATCGTCAACACCGACGAGTTCACCAAGCGCGCGCTGGCCAAGGTCGGTTACGCCGCGGACCCGCTCGGCGACGACTCGCTGGACGCCTTCCACCTGCACCGGGTCCCGCTCACCACGCTGACCCTGGAGGCGCTCAAGGACAGCGGGCTGGCCCGCAAGGACGCCGAGCGGGCGAAGAACATGTTCGCCCTGGGCCTGCTGTCCTGGATGTACCACCGGCCCACCCACGGCACCGAGTCCTTCCTGCGCGCCAAGTTCGCCAAGAAGCCGCAGATCGCCGAGGCCAACATCAGCGCCTTCCGGGCGGGCTGGAACTTCGGCGAGACCACCGAGTCCTTCGCGGTCTCCTACGAGGTGCCGCCGGCCAAGCTCCCGGCCGGGCGCTACCGCAACATCTCCGGCAACCTGGCGCTGTCCTACGGGCTGATCGCCGCCGGGCAGCGCTCCGGGCTGCCGCTCTACCTGGGCTCGTACCCGATCACCCCGGCCTCGGACATCCTGCACGAGCTGAGCCGGCACAAGAACTTCGGGGTGCGCACCTTCCAGGCCGAGGACGAGATCGCCGGCATCGGCGCCGCGCTCGGCGCGGCCTTCGGCGGGGCGCTCGGCGTGACCACCACCTCCGGGCCGGGCGTGGCGCTCAAGTCGGAGACGATCGGCCTGGCGGTCTCGCTGGAACTGCCGCTGCTGGTGGTGGACATCCAGCGCGGCGGCCCGTCCACCGGCCTGCCGACCAAGACCGAGCAGGCGGACCTGCTGCAGGCGATGTTCGGCCGCAACGGCGAGGCGCCGGTGCCGATCGTCGCCCCGGCCACGCCCGCCGAGTGCTTCGACGCGGCGCTGGAGGCGGCCCGGATCGCGGTGACCTACCGCACCCCGGTGTTCCTGCTCTCGGACGGCTACCTGGCGAACGGCTCGGAGCCCTGGCGGATCCCGGAGGTCGACGAACTGCCGGAGATCGAACCGAAGTTCGCGACCGGCCCGAACCGCGAGGACGGCGCCTTCTGGCCGTACCTGCGGGACCAGCACACCCTGGCCCGCCCCTGGGCGGTGCCCGGCACGGCCGGCCTGGAGCACCGGATCGGCGGCATCGAGAAGCAGGACGGCACCGGGAACATCTCCTACGACCCGGCCAACCACGACCTGATGGTCCGCACCCGGCAGGCCAAGGTCGACGGGATCACCGTCAAGCCGCTGGAGGTCGACGACCCGACCGGCGACGCCCGGGTGCTGGTGCTCGGCTGGGGCTCGACCTACGGCCCGATCACCGCGGCGGTGCGCCGGGTGCGCGCGGACGGCGGCGAGGTCGCCCAGGCGCACCTGCGCAACCTCAACCCGTTCCCGGCCAACCTGGGCTCGGTGCTGCGCAGTTACGAGAAGGTCATCGTGCCCGAGATGAACCTGGGCCAGCTCGCGCTGCTGCTGCGGGCGAAGTACCTGGTGGACGCCGAGTCCTACAACCAGGTGCGCGGACTGCCGTTCAAGGCGGCGCAGTTGGCGGACGTGCTGTGGGCGGCGATCGGCACCCTGGACGAGGAGGACCACCGATGAGCGAGCACGCGTTCCCGTCCTTGGAGCTGGTGCCCAAGGCCGACGGGCCGCAGAGCGCCCGGGACTTCAAGACCGACCAGGAGGTGCGCTGGTGCCCGGGCTGCGGGGACTACGCGGTCCTGGCCGCGGTGCAGTCCTTCATGCCGGAGCTCGGCATCAGGCGGGAGAACACGGTCTTCGTCTCCGGCATCGGCTGCTCCTCGCGCTTCCCGTACTACATGAACACCTACGGGGTGCACTCGATCCACGGCCGGGCGCCGGCGATCGCGACCGGGCTGGCCTCCTCCCGGCGGGACCTCAGCGTGTGGGTGGTGACCGGGGACGGCGACGCGCTGTCGATCGGCGGCAACCACCTGATCCACGCCCTGCGGCGCAACGTCAACCTCAAGATCCTGCTGTTCAACAACCGGATCTACGGCCTCACCAAGGGCCAGTACTCGCCGACCAGCGAGCTCGGCAAGATCACCAAGTCGACCCCGATGGGCTCGCTGGACGCGCCGTTCAACCCGCTGTCGCTGGCGATCGGCGCCGAGGCCTCCTTCGTCGCCCGCACCATCGACTCGGACCGCCAGCACCTGCAGTCGGTGCTGCGGGCGGCGGCCGAGCACGAGGGCACGGCGCTGGTGGAGATCTACCAGAACTGCAACATCTTCAACGACGGCGCCTTCGAGGTGCTCAAGGACGCCGGCACCCGGGACGAGGCGCTGATCCGGCTGGAGCACGGGCGGCCGATCCGCTTCGGCGCGGACGGGGCCAACGGCGTCTTCCGGGGCGAGGACGGCGAGTTGTCCACCGCCCCGGTGACGCCGGAGAACGAGGCACGGGTGCTGGTGCACGACGCCCACGCGGCCGGCCCGACCGGTGCCTTCGCGCTCTCCCGGATCGCCGACGCGGACACCCTGCACCACACGCCGATCGGCGTGCTGCGCGACGTCCGGCGCCCGGTCTACGACGAGCTGATGGACAGCCAGCTGGCCACCGCCGTCGCCCACCGCGGGCCGGGCGACCTGGCGGCCCTGCTGGCGGGCGGCGACGCCTGGACGGTGGACTGACCACCCCGCCCGGTCCCGTCCCGCCGCGACGCGACGCGTGGGCGCCCCCGTCCCCTTCCGGGACGGGGGCGCCCACGCGTTCACGGCTACGGCCGGGCCCACTCCACCAGCTCGATCGGGACCCCGTTCGGGTCGGTGACCTGGAAGAGCTTCTCGCCCCACGGCTCCTCGCGCAGCGGCAGGGTGATCTCGACCCCCTCGCCGCGCAGCCGCGCCTCCTCCGCCGCGACGTCCTCGACGGTGAACGCCAGGATCACCCCGTCCGCGGTCCGGTGCCGCTGCTCCTCGGGCAGCACCTCCAGCCCGCGCCGCAGGTAGACGACGCCGACCCCGCCGCCGGGGTGGCCGAGCGAGACGAAGCCGTCGGCGGACATCAGCTCGGTGTAGCCGAAGTGCCGCTGGAGGAAGGCGGCGGAGGGGGTGGTGTCCTCGACGGTCAGGGAGACGACGGTGCTGGTGATCTGCATGCGGAGCCCTCTCGTCACTGCGCACGGTTATCCCGTACGCAGTACACTATACACAGTACGGAGAATCACGCCAGGAGTCGGCCAGGAGTCGGCCAGGGAAAGCGCCGAGGGAGGCCCCGGCGGGGACCTCCCTCGTGCGGTGCCGCGGTTCGCGTCAGAAGACGCAGGGGATGCCGCCGTCGGACGTGGCGTCGACGCCGGGGCCCTGCATCGGCAGGTTGGCGGCCGGGTCGCCGGTGGGGGCGGGGCCGCCGGGGGCGGCGGACTTGTCGTCGGCGCCGGTGAAGGCGGTGCCGAGGGTGACCACCACGTGGTCGGCGGCGGCGGTGGCGGACTCGGTGGCGGTCACGCCGTAGCGGGCGGCGACCTGGTCGGCGGCCTCCTTGGCGCCCTTGCCGTAGGTCACCGTGGTGGTCTTCGGCTTGCTGCGGGCCGGGCCGGTGGTGCCCTCCTTGAAGCCCATCGCGACCAGGGCCTTGGCCTCGGCGGAGGAGGAGACCCCGGCGGCGGTGGAGGCGTTGTACACGTCGACGGTGGCCGGGGAGGCCGCCTTGGCCGGGGCGGTCGCGCTCGGCGAGGGGCTGGCCGGGGCCTCGGTGGTGGGGGCGTCGGTGGCGCCGCCCGCCGGGGCGGCCGCGTCGGCGTAGCCGAACAGCTGCTTGACCACCTTCTGGATCTTCGAGGGGGTGACCAGGTTGACGTCCTGGCCGTTCCTGGTGCCGAAGCCGTCGAAGGTCAGGGTGTTGAACTCGACGTTGCCGCCGGTCAGCGCCGGGGCCTGCTGGGCGAAGTCCAGGACGTTCCACTCGTTGTCGATCACCAGGTCCTTCTGGACGACGCCGAACAGGTCCTTGAGCTTGCCGAGGTCGCTGATGATGCCGTCCTGCTTGAGCTTGTGCACGACGGAGGAGATGAAGGCCTGCTGGCGGTGGGTGCGGGCGAAGTCGCCGGTGTTGCCCTTGCCGTCGTCCAGGTTGTGGCGCTGGCGGACGAAGGCCAGCGCCTGGGAGGCGTTGAGGGTGTTGATGCCCTTCTTGAAGTCGGCGCCGGAGCCCTGGCCCTCCATCGCCGGGTCCTTGGTGTCGTGGGTCAGGCAGACCTGGATCGGCTCCACGGCCTTGGCGATGTCGTAGAAGCCCATCAGGTTGACCTCGGCGATGTGGTCCACCGGCTGGTTCACGAAGGTCTGGACGGTGCGGATGGTGGCCGCGCGGCCGGCGTCGCGGCCGGCCTTCTCCAGGTCGGCGCCCTTGAGGCCCTTGGCCTTCGGGCTCCGGTCGAAGGCGTCCTTGGCGTTGCCGTACGCCTCCTTGATCTTGTGCATGCCCTGCTGGGAGCCGTCGCCGTTGTAGGTCATGACGTAGTCGTCGCGCGGGATGGAGACCGCCTGCACCTTGCCGCCGCCGGCCGGTATGTGCAGCAGGATCAGGGAGTTGGTGTTGTAGCCGCCGATGTCCGAGCTGTGCCCGGCGTGCAGTTCGTCCTGGACGAACTGCGGGGGCAGGTCGGAGCCGTCCATGGCCTTGCGGCTGTCCAGGCCGATCAGCAGCAGGTTGACCGAGTTGTCCAGGTGCTTGGGGGCGTCCTTCTTGGTCTCCGCGATCGCGTTGGACGTGGTCATCCCGTCGGTCAGCGACGTGTACTCGTACCAGACCACCCCGCTGGCCGCGAACACCGCGAAGCCCACCGTGGTGGCGACCACCCGGCCGGCGATCAGCAGCGGGGAGTTGCGGCGCCCCGCCGCCGGGGCCGCCGCGGCCCTGCGGTCGGCGGCCCGGCCGCCCCCCGGCCGTTCCCGTTCCCGCTCGTGCTCACGCTCGTCAGCCATGCTGCCTCCTCCGGTCCAGGACCACCCGGGCCACGATCACCAGCAGGGCCGCCACGGCGGCCTGCGCCATCACCGGGAAACCGTGCACCACCCACTTCGCGGCGCCGGTGGCCAGGGCCTTGCCCCGGTACGTGTCGCCGTTCGCCGCCAGTTCGGCCGCGGCCGTCACGCCGAGCACCACCAGCGGGGAGGCGGCGACCACCCACCACCAGCCGCGGCGGGTGCTGAGCCCGGCCGCGACGCCGGTGCCGAGCACCGCGCACACCGCGAAGGCCAGGCCCATGCCCGGCCCGGAGAACTCGTCGACCACCGCGCCGACCAGCGGCAGCCCGAGGGCCGCCACCGCGGGCAGTGCGGGCCCGCCGGAGAAGGGACGCGTGGGGCCCGCGGGCCGGCTCGTCGTCCGCCGTCGCGAACCCTGGTCGGACGAACGTCCTCGCTGCCCCGCCACTCACTCACCCCCGGGTGTTCCCGTGCTTCGCGCGCCACGTCGGCGCTGCGCCGGGTCTGCCGTGGTAGAGCGGTTGCGGCGCTGCCAGTACGGGACGCTGGTGTTCGGCCGGCCGGTTCCCGTTCTCGGTTTCCCGCTGCTGCTCGGGGGCAGGCCCGTTTTCGGATTTGCTCTACAGAGGTGTAGAGATCGTACGCAGCATAGAGCACGCCTGTTCGGTGGCAAGTCCGCTCGTGAACGGGCCAGCAGACACTACACCGGGCAGTTTCTGAGACGGTCGGCGGGGCGCCGACGGAGAAGGAGAAGGTCGTGGCGACCACGGGCGCAGCGGGACGGCCGGAGAAGCGCAGGGCGATCACCGGGGCCGCGACCACGGTGTTCGGGCGGGAGGGGTACGTCCGGGCCAGCATGGACGCGATCGCGGCCGAGGCCGGGGTGTCCAAGCGCACGGTCTACAACCACTTCGCCGACAAGGAGACCCTCTTCCTGTCGGTGGCACTGCAGAACTCGGCGGAACTGGCCGAGCGGATGCGGGAGTTGCTGGCGGAGCACCTGGACGGGGCGGTGGACGTGCGGCGCGCCCTCACCGCCTTCGCGGTGGAACGGGCGAACGCGGCGCCGGCCGCGGGTGAGCTCGGGGCGCTCGGCCGGGCGATCCGGGCCGAGGTGGCCAACATCCCGGCGGACGTCCTGGAGGCCTGGCTGGAGACCGGCCCGGCGGCGGCCCAGCGCGCCCTCGCGCAGTGCCTGGCGGAGCTCGGCGGGCGCGGGCTGCTGGCGGTCCCGGACCCGGGGCTCGCGGCCGAGCGGTTCACCCTGCTGACCTTCCACGGCGTGGCCGAGCGCTCCTTCTGGGGCGCCCTGCCGGTGGCCGAGGAGGAGGTCCGGCGGACGGCGGAGTCCGGGGTGGACGCCTTCCTGCGGATCCACGGCGGGCCGGCCGCGGGCTGAGCGCGGGCCGGCCACGGCCGACCGGCGGGCGTGCCGGTGGGCGTGCCGGTGGGCGGGGCGGCCCGGAGCCGCCCCGCCCACCGGGTCGTCGGAGGTGCACCGGCGGTCGCCGCCGGTCACCGTCGACGGGTCACTTCCAGTTGACGCCCTTGCCCAGGGTGTACGGCTCGCCCCAGTACTCGGCGCCCGACACCTTGGTGGCCGTCGGGGCCAGCGCCAGCACGCAGGAGGTGATCGACTGCCCGTTGGTGAAGCCCTTCGGGAAGGACGGGTGCGGGCACTTGTCGAAGCTGCCGATCAGCATCACCTCGGCGGCCTCCGAGCCGTCCGGCAGGGTGCCCTTCACCTGGGTCAGGCTGGAGAAGGACAGGTCGGTGCTGCCGGTGTTGGTGACCTTGAAGCGGATGTAGTACGGCACCATGCCCGCGGCCTTGTCGCCGAGCTTGAGCGAGGTGAGGTCGGCCGGGTCGCCCTTGTCGATCGAGGTGACCGCGAGCGCGACGGTGCCCTTGGTGCTGCCCGAGCTGAACGGGATGGTCGCCGCGTCGCCGAGCTTCACCGTGGTGCCGGGCGCCGCCGTCGCACCGGCCTGGGCCGGGGCGCCGCCGGTGGTCCCGCCGGTGGCGGCACCGCCGGTGCCGCCGGTCGGCGCGGCCGCCGAGGCGGAGGCCGCCGGGGTGGTCGGCGCGGCGGACGGCGTGGCCGGGGCCTGGGTGGCCGGCGGGGTGGTGGCGCTGTCGGACGACGCGGCGTCGTCGTTGCAGGCGGTCATGGTGAGCGCGCCGACCACGGCCAGGCCGGCCAGGGCCATGGTGCGACTGTTGCGGATGGTCTTCATGTGAGGTCCCCCGTGCGTGCGGACCGCCGTGTCGGCGGTTCTCCTGAGGGACGTTCATAGCGCAGTGGGGAAGCCGAACGCCATTCCTCGCCGCCGTCTTGACGCCGCCGTGACGAGTCCCACGCGGGTTCGTGACAAGGGATGCCGAGTCGTGATCAGTGGTACCCGAACCGCCTGCCACCTCGGTCGATCCGGTGCCGTGCGATTCTGTTCGCCATGCGTACGGATGCCGTGACGATGATCGGCCAGGCCCGCCGGCCGGCGGCCGACCCGGAGCCGGGGGCGGCGCCGCTCAACGCGCCGTCAGCACCAGTTCGTTGTAGGTGGTGACGGTGGTGAAGCCGAGCTGCCGGTAGAGGTGGATCGCCGGGGCGTTGTCGGTGCGGACGTTGAGGCCCAGGTGGTCGGTGGTCGGGGCGAGCCGGCGGGTCAGTGCGGTGACGCAGGCGCGGGCGAGGCCGCGGCCGCGCGCGTCGGGGTGGGTGACGACGTTGCCGAGCACGGCGACCCGGTGGGCGGGGGAGTGCACGTGCACCCCGGCGGCGGCCAGCAGCCGCCCCCGCTCGCGGACGCCGACGTAGCCGCCGCCGGCGAGCAGCCGCGGGTCGAACCAGGACTCGGGGTAGCCCGCGGCCAGCAGGGCGCGCAGATCCCCCTGGTCGGACGGGGTCAACGGCCGGGCGCGGTGGCCGGGTTCGGCGGGGAGCAGCCCGTGGTCCGGGAGGATCATCCGCAGCAGCGGGGTGCGCCGCTCGGTGGTGTAGTCGGGGGCGAGGGCCCGCTCGGCGCCGTCCGGGAGCCCGGCCGTGAACCGGCGCGGCAGGAAGGGGCGCAGCGCGCCGAGCAGGTCCTCCAGGGCGGGGACGGCGGCGGGCCGGGCGAAGGCGAGCAGCACCGGGGTGTCGCCGCCGCTGTAGAGCAGGGCGACCGGCCCGTGGTCGGGATCGGCGGTGTACCAGGCGGTGTTGGGCCAGAGGGTGTCGTCGAGGTCGCCGAGTTCGAACAGGTGCAGCGCGGGGTCGGTGCGGAACCGTTCGGCGAGGGCGGTGCGGTCGTGCAGGCTGATGAGGGGCACGTGACCGAGGATAGGCCCGTTCCGCAGGCCGCCTCCGGCCGGCGGAACGGGCCCCGTGGGGTGCCTACTTGTGCCAGCGCTGGGCCGGGTCGGCGGCGTTGCAGGAGGTCACCGAGGTGTACTGGGCGATGCCGTTGCCCTTGAGGCACTGCCCGGTGGCGACGTTGCGGATCAGGTACCAGCCGCGGTCCTCGTCGGTCAGCCGCCACTTCTGGTTGGCGCCCATCCCGGGGCCGTTCTGCTGGTTGAGGCCGTCCCAGCCGCCGGGGGTGTCCCAGAGCTGGACGGCGCCGGTGCCGTGCGAGTCGAGGTCGAGCACCTTGCCGCTGCCGCCGTGCGAGATGGCGGTGGTGCCGTCGCAGTAGTCCCAGAACGTCCAGGTCTGGGCGGGGGACTGGTTGGCGGTGTAGGTGCCGACCCGCGTCCCGTTGGTCTCGTTGTCGGACGGCAGGTCGAGGGCGCCGGCGGAGCCGTTGAAGACGTTGACGGTGGCGCTGACGGACGGCCCGAGGTCGCAGGGCCCGGGCGTGGCCGCCTGGGCGGCGGGGGCGGCGACCAGGACGGTGGTGGCCAGGGCCGCGGCGGCGCCGAGGCCGGCGAGCAGGCGGCGGGTGGGGGTGGTCATGGCGGTTCTCCTTCGGGTGGGGTGCGGTGGGTGTTACTGCGTCACTGCGGTGTGCGGTCGGCCGTCAGACTGGCCGAGGGTCAGCACGTAGCGGCACGGGGCGCCGGAGCGGCCGGGGGCGAAGCCGGTGCCGAGGTGGTCGAAGCGCGGGTCGAGCACGGCGTCGCGGTGCCGGGGGCTGTTCATCCACAGCTGGACGGCCCGGGGCACGCTGTCGGCCGGGGCGATGAGCTCGGCGGCGAAGCGGAACGCGAAGCCGGCCGCCCGGATCCGGTGCCAGGGCGTGCTGCCGTCGGTGCCGTCCTGCTGGAGGAGGTCGTGCGCGGCGAGGTCGGCGGCGTGGCGCTGGGCGGCGGCGTCCAGCCGTCCGTCCGGGGTGAGCGGCCGGGCGCCGGCGTGGACCCGCCGGAAGTTGACGGAGGTCAGCAGCTCGGTGCGGAAGTCGACGCCCGGTCCGGTCGGGTCGGCTGCCGCGGGGGTCAGGACCCGGCCGTCGTGCACGAGCGTGGTCATGGGTCGCGCCTCTCCTCGGGGTGTCGCCCCGGGGCGGCGGGTGCCGCGGTCCGGGGCCGGATGAGGAGTACGGTCCCGGACCGCGGTAGACAGGCGGTCAACGCGCGTAGCGGGCGATCACCCGGGGCCGGTCACCCCAACTCGGCCAGGACGGCGCTGACCTGGGCCGCGTCCTCGTCGAGGCCGAGCCGCCGGTAGCCGTCCAGGGCGTCGGTGAGGCAGGCCCGGGCCTGGCGCGGGCGGCCGAGGCCGGTGAGGGCGGTGCCGAGGGTGCGCAGCAGTCCGGCCTCCAGGGCGGGGCTGGTGCGGCGGGCCTGCGGCAGGGCGGCCTCGGCGACGTCGGCGGCGAGCAGCCAGCGCTGGGCCTCGCCGTGGATCCGGGCGGCGAGCTCCCCGGCGGCGGCCTCGAACACGGTGACCTGGAGGGCGGCGAACTCGTCCCGGGCGCCGAGCGCGTGGGTGAGGGCGCCCGGGCCGTCCCCGCACAGCCGCAGCACCCGGGCCAGGTAGTAGCGGCCGGTGGCGGCGGAGACCGGTCCGGCGGCGGTCATCAGCCGGGCGCCGCGTTCGGCGGCCTCCCGGGCCTCGGCGAGGCGTCCGGTCTGGGCGGCGTTGAAGGCGAACTCGCCGAGGGCGCTGCCTTCGGCGCGTTCGGCGCCGAGGCGGTGGAAGAGTTCGGCGGCGCGGCCGGCGTGTTCGGCCGCCTCGGCGTGGCGGCCGTGGACGCGGGCGTTGCCGCCGAGGTTGACCAGGGCCTTGGCGAGGACCCGTTCGGTCTCGGGCGTGGTGCAGAGGTCGACGGCGCGGTGCAGCTCCGCCGCCGATTCGGCGTAGTGGTTGAGGTGCCAGAGCATGGCGCCGCGCAGGTAGCGGGCGAGGGCGAGCGGGCCGTGTTCACCGCGGGCCCCGGCCTCGTCGGCGAGGCGTCCGGCGAGGTCGACGATGATGCCGGTCTGGGTGCGTTCGGCGAGCACGGCGCCCATCCGGTCGGCGAGTTCGGCGGCGCGGTCGAGCGGCCGGGAGGGGTCGGCGCAGCTGAGCGCGATGGCGGCGGCGTGCACCTCCGCCTGCTCGCGCATCCAGCGCACGGCCTCCTGGCCGTCGGCGATGGGCACGCCGGGGGAGGCCACGGGGGCGCGGAGCAGGCTGAGTTCGGCGTCCTCGGCCTTGCGGGCGGCCCGGTCGGCGTTGCGGGCGGCGGCGAGGCAGAAGTCGGTGAGCCGGTCGGCGGCGGCGGTGTGCTCGGCGGTCGGTTCCTCGGCGGCGAGCCGGCCGCGGGCGTAGTCGCGGACGAGGTCGTGGAAGCCGTAGCGGCCGAAGCGGGGGGAGTGCAGCAGGTTGAGGTCGACGAGGGTCTCCAGCAGCCGGTCGGCCTCGTCCTCGGTGCGGCCGAGCAGTGCGGCGGCGCAGGACAGCGGGAGGTCGGGGGCGTCGGGCAGGGAGAGCAGGCGGAAGGCGCGGGCGAGTTCCGGGTCGAGGCGGTGGTAGGAGAGGGCGAAGGTGGCCTCGACGGTCCGCTCGCCGTCGCTGAGTTCGGCCAGCCGGTGCTCCTGGCGCAGTCCTTCGGCGAGGCCGGCCAGGGTGAGCGCGGGGTCGGTGGCGATCCGGGAGGCCGCGATCCGGACGGCGAGCGGCAGCAGGCCGCAGGCCCGGACGACGTCCTCGGCGGCCGCCGGTTCGGCGGCGACGCGGTCGGCGCCGACGATCCGCGTGAGCAGTTCCAGCGCCTCGGCGGGCGGCAGGGTGTCCAGGCGCAGGTGGTGGGCGCCGGAGAGGCCGGTGAGCCGCCGTCGGCTGGTGATCAGGACGGCGCAGCCGGCCGCGCCGGGCAGCAGCGGTTCGACGTGGTCGAGGGTGGCGGCGTTGTCGAGGACGACGAGGACGCGCCGCCCGGCGAGGGCCGAGCGGTAGAGGGCGCTGCGTTCGCCGGTGTCGTCGGGGATCCCGCCGGGGGCGACGCCGAGGGCGCGCAGGAAGCCGGCCAGCACGGTGCCCGGGTCGGGCGGGGTGCGGTCGGCGCCGCGCAGGTCGGCGAAGAGCTGGCCGTCGGGGAAGCGGGCGCGGACCTGCCGGGCGGTGTGCACGGCGAGGGTGGTCTTGCCGACGCCGCCCATGCCGTCCAGGGCGGAGACCACGACGGCGCGCCCGCCGGCCCCGGCCAGCCGGTCGGTGAGGGCGTCCAGTTCCTCGGTGCGGCCGGTGAAGTCGGGCAGTCCGGAGGGCAGCTGGTCGGGCGCCTGCCAGGGCTCGGCGGCGGGTTCGGGGTCGGCGCCGGCGGCCCGGGCGGGCAGCAGGGTGGTGTCCTCGCGCAGGATGCGCAGCTGGAGTTCGGCGGCGGCCCGGTCGTGCGGGGGCAGGGCGGGGCGGGCGTCCTCGTAGACGGCGAGCGCCTCGGCCTTGCGCCCGGCCTGGTAGAGGGCGCGCATCAGGACGGCGGTGAGCCGGGGCCGGCCGGGGTGTTCGAGGGCGAGCGCGGTGGCCTCGGCGGTGAGGTCGGTGCGGTCGCCGAGGTCGGCGTCCAGTTCGAGCTGGGTCTCCTTGGCCGAGATGCGCTGTTCGGCGAGGTGGGCCCGGAGCGCTTCGGCGTGCGGTCCGGGGAGCCCGGCGAGGGCTTCGCCGGCCCACAGCCGCTGGGCGCGGCGCAGCACTTCCCGGACGTCCTGCCCGGGCGCGTCCGCCCGGCGCAGGTGCTCGGCCTCGGCGAGCAGGGCCTGCCACTGCTGGGTGTCGGTGGGGGCGGTGCGCAGGGCGTAGCCGTCGCCGACGCGGTGCAGCGGCAGCTGGTCCGGGTCGCCGGCGGTGTGCGGCCTGAACGCGGCGCGCAGCCGGGAGACGGCCAGCTGGACGGCCTTGCGCGGGTCGGACGGCGGGGTGCCGCCCCACACGCCCTCGACCAGCACCGAGGTCGCGACCGTCCGCCCGGCGGCGCCGATCAGCACGGCGAGCAAGGCGCGCTGCTGCGGGCGGCCGAGCTCCACCTCTTCCGTCCCGTACCAGGCCCGTAGCGGGCCGAGCAGCGCGAAGCGCAGTCCGGTCCCCCCGATCTCCACCATGTCGTCCCGTTTCGTGAGTCGTCGCGTGCCGGGTTCTCGCCACTTCCGTCCGGACGGCGGCGCCCCCATGTCCCGGCTTCTATGCTCTGTTCACAGATTGTGCCCTGGACGTCGGAATTCCGAGAGGGTGGGGAGTGGAGCTCGATTTCCGCGTACTGGGGCCGTTGCGCGCCCGGTGCGAGGGCCGTGAGGCCGACCTCGGCAGGCCGCAGCAGCGTGCGGTGCTGGCGGCGCTGCTGCTCGCCCCGGGGGAGTTGGTGGCGACGGACCGGCTGGTCGAGGGCGTGTGGGGCGAGGACGACGCGCACTGGCCGAAGGACCCGGTGGGCCAGATCGGCACCCACGCGCACCGGTTGCGGCGGGCCCTGGACGCGCCCGGGCTGCTGGTCGCGGCGGCCGGCGGGTACCGGTTGTCGGTGCCGCGCGCCTCGGTGGACCTGTTCCGGTACGAGGCCGCGGTGGCCGAGGCCGTCGCGCTGCGTCACCGGGAGCCGCTGCGGGCCCGGGAGTTGCTGGTCGGGGCGCTCGACGCCTGGGAGGGGCCGCGGGCGCTGGAGGGCGTACCCGGTCCGCTCGCCGAGCGGGCCCGGGAGCGGCTCGCGGCCGGGCGGCTGGCGGCGCTCAAGGTGCGCTACGACCTGGACCTCGCGCTCGGCGGGCACGAGGAGGCACCGGCGGCGCTGGAGCCGCTGGGCGAACTCGCGCGGGCGTACCCGCTGGACGAGGAGGTGCACCGGCTGCACCTGCTGGCGCTGCACCGCTGCGGCCGTTCCGAGCGGGCGCTGGCGGCGTACGAGGAGCTGCGGGAGCGGCTGGACCGGGAGCTGGGCCTCGAACCGGGGGCCGCGGTAGCGGAGCTGGCCGAGCGGGTCCGGGGCGGGGAGCCGGTGGTGGCGGTGGCCGCGGTGCGGGCACTGCCCCGGCCGTGCCAGCTGCCGCCGGACATTCCCGACCTGGTCGGCCGGGCGGGGCTGGTGGGGGAGGCGGAGCGGGCGCTGCGCGCGCTCGCGGCCGGCGCCTCGCCGGTGGTGGGGCTGTCGGGGCCGTCCGGCAGCGGGGCCTCGGCGCTGGCGGTGCACGTCGCGCACACGGTGCAGGACGCCTTCCCGGACGGGCAGTTGTACGCGGCCGGCGGGGAGGCCGGTGCGGTGCTGGCCGGCTTCCTGCGCGCCCTGGGGGAGCGGCCCGGCGACGGCGCGCAGGTCGCGCAGCTGCGGGTCCGGTACCACGAACTGCTCGCCGGACGGCGGGTGCTGGTGGTGCTGGACGGGGTGGCCGACCCCGGGCCGTTGCTCCCGGAGGTGCCGGGCTGCGCCGTGGTGGTGGCGGGCGCCGAGCCCGGGGCGCTGCCCGGCTGCGCCGTGGGGCGCGCGGTGGGACCGCGGGAGGCGCACCAAGCCAACGATCTGCAGGGCCGGCTCGTGGGGGCGGGGCGGGTACGCCCCGAGCCCGCCCCCGGG
>NZ_JBHZCN010000032.1:0-85824 GCF_042755465.1 Kitasatospora sp. NPDC059160
ATCACACCGCTCGAAGCCGTCCACGGCGACGCCGTCCCGGTCTCGAAGCCCGGGTTGCCGAGCAGCTGCGCCGGGGTGCAGGAACCACCGCCACCACCGGTGACCGTCCAGGCGAAGCTGGCCGTACCGGACTTGCCGGCCGAGTCCTTCACCGTGACCGTCACGTTGGAGCTGCCCGCGGCGGAGGCGGTGCCGGAGATCAGACCGGTCGAGGAGTTGATCGACAGGCCGGCCGGCAGCCCGGTCGCGCTGTAGGACAGCGGGGCGGTGCCGCCGGAGGCGTTGATCTGCAGGTTGACCGAGCCGCCCACCGCGGTGGACTGGTCACCGGGGTTGCCCACCGAGACGGCGGCGCCGGCCGGCTTGGTGAGCAGGCAGCCGGGCACGGTGAGGTCGACGGTCCGGGCGGAGTTGACGCAGGTGGTGAACCAGTAGGTCTCCTCGCCGTAACTCTGGCCCTTGAAGGCCTTGGTGGAGCCGTCGGCGGCGACCTCACAGGGGTTGTTGAGGGTGCACATCTCCCCGTCGTCGTTGCCGGTGTTGTTGATGCCGACGATCCGCCCGCTCGCGGAGTCGATGATCGGCGAACCGGAGGTGCCGTGGGTGGTGTTGCAGCCGGAGCTGTAGCGCAGCGAGTCGTGCCAACTCCACTGGTCCTCGCGCAGGGTGGGCACGAACCCGTTGACGGAGCAGTTCCACACCTGCTTCCAGTACGAGGACGGTATGTACATCGACGAGCCGTCGACCGGGTGGGCGTCGTTGATGGTGAGGGCGGTGGCGCCGTACTTGGAGGTGATCGAGGCGAAGGTGTCGGTGAGTTCGTAGAGGGCGACGTCGGTGCCGGTCATCGTCGCGTAGATCACCTTGTCGCCCTGGACGGTGCCGAGGCTGTTGCCCGCGCCGTCCAGCAGGGTGCCGCTGCGGCTGGCGCTGACGTTCTGGATGACCTGGCCGTAGGGGGGCATGGACGGCAAGCAGTGCCCGTTGGTGAGCATCATGGCCCGGTCGCCGGAGGCCGAGGTGGGGAACCGGACGAGCGAGGCGGAGCAGTCGTCCAGGGCGATGGTCGACGTCAGGTCGGCGGCCTGGACGGCGTGGGCGGGGGCGGCGGCGAGGACCAGCCCTCCGGCGACGACGGCGCTCGCACCGGCCATCGCGACAAGTCTCTTGAACATGGCTCTCCTTGTGGGGGATCGCGGGCCGCCCGGCTGGTCGCCGAGGCCCACGCCCGCACGAAAGTGCCATGGTCACTTCAAGCGGTCAACAGTTCCCGCACAACTCGCCACCCCAGGGGCCGGGTTGTGCCATCGTTTGGCAACAACCCGTCCTGGTATGCCCGTTACGGGACGAACCCATGAACGCTACGGCTGAGCGAGGGGATCGGACTTCATCCACTGGACGTCGCGCCGATCCTTGCCGTCCGGCGAGATCACGGTGAGGGTCCAGATCGTGCCGCCCCGGTCCGGCGTGAAGTCGTGCGTGCCGGTGAACCTGGCGAACGCGCAGCCCTGGGTGAACTGCTTCGCGCCGGAGTCCCAGTCCACGCCGGTGGTGTAGTAGAAGTCGTACACGCCGTCCGCGATGCCCTCGATGGTGGCCTGCTGCCCCTTGGCCACGTACACCGAGGCCACCGCGGTGCCATTGGCGGCGAGCGTGAAGACCGCGTCCGTCTGCCCGGTGTTGTCGACCTTCACCACGCCCTTGCCGCCCTTGCCGCCCTCCTGGACCACGGTGCCGTTGTCCAGGCTGCGCGCCTGCGTCTGCGGCTTGGGCAGCTCCGGCACGGCGAAGGCGGTCCGGTAGCCGGCCGCCGCCAGCTTGGCGAGGGCCGCCGAGACCCCGGCCACCCCTTGGGCGGCGCCGAACTGCGCCAGTCCGCCACCGGCGGAGCACACCTTGTGCTCCGAGATGTCCTTCCGGACGGGCTCGGTGTCGGTGGCGAGCGTGGCCAGGGCGGTGGCCAGGTCGGCCCGCGCCGCCGTGGCGCCGGAGGGCGCGGTGGTGGCGTTCACGTTCCGCACGGCCCGGTTGGTGTCGGACGCCAGGTGGGTGAGCGCGGTGTCGAGGTCGAGGGCGCTCTTGGCCGAGGCCGCCTTGCCGAAGTCGGCTCCGACCGGCGCCAGGGCCTGGTCGAGCGCCGTCCCGAACGGCGTCGCCGCGGCGGACGGCGAGGCGCTCGACACAGCCGCGCCGCCGCCCCCGCCCGAGCACGCCGCCAGCAGCAGCGCCGCACCAACGGCCAGACCGGATCTGCCCACGGACCCCGAGAACTTCACAACCCCACCTCAACGCTGCCGGGCGCGCACTCCGCGCGCACACGGGGCGCCATGGTGCCGATCACGAACCGCCCTGGTCAAGCGGTTTCGGACGGCCGCCGGAAGGGGCCGTCCGGCCGGACGCTACAGCTGCGGGAAGGAGTTCGGGTCCACGTCGTTGGTCTCGGCGTTGCCGTCGACCACCGGCTGGAGGGTGATCGACCAGGACGTCGAGGTGCGGCCGGTCTCGTACGGGAAGGTGTCCTCGAACTTGGTGAACGCGCAGCTCCGGGTGAAGGACTTGGCCGCGGAGTCCCAGTCCGCCCCTTGGGAGACGTAGACGTCGTACGTCCCGTCCTCCACGCCCTGGACGGCGGCCTTCTGTCCCTTGGCCACGAACATCGAGTGCACCGCCTTGCCGCCCAGCACGAGCGAGACGACCGCGTCCGCCTTGCTGCCGTTGTCGACCTTGAACTCGCCGTAGCCGTGCAGCTTCCCCTTGCTGATCATCGTGCCGTTGTCCAGCGAGCGGGACTGCTGCTTGGGCAGCTGGGGGACGGTGAGGTTCGCCGCGTAGCCGGCCGCCGTCAGTTTCGCCAGGACCGCCGGTACGGACTTCAAGCCCTCGCCCGCGCCCAGCTGGGCCTCGGCCGAGTCCAGTGCGCAGACGTTCCGGGACTTGATGCCGAGACGGACATCCGTCGCGTCGGACTGGAGCACGCTCAGCGCGTTCGCCAGGTCGTGCCGGTCCCCGGTGACCGCAGCGGGGGCGTCCGCCACGTTCAGCGCCCTGGAGGCGTCGTGCGCGGCGGTGCTGAGGGCGCTCATCACGGCCTCGAGGTCGCTCAGGTTCTTGGCCCCGGGGATCCGGGCGAGCGCGTTGTCGACCGGCTCGATGTTCTTGCTGAGCACCGGGCCGAACGCCACCGCGCTCGTCGTGGCCCCGGGCCCGGGCCTGCCCGCCGTCGTTCCGCCCGAGCACGCCGCGAGCAGCAGCGCCGAACCGATGGCCAGACCGGCCTTGCCGATGGACTTCATGACCCCACCCCATGTCACCCGGCACGCGCACCGCGCGCACACCCCGCGACATGGTCCCGAGTACGAACCACCCCGGTCAATCCGTTTCCGGCGACCACCTGCGGGGGCCGTCCCGCCCCGCCCGGCGGGGTCGACGCCGGGGTCAACTACGATCGGGCACGTGCTCAGCCTCACCGGACTCCCCCTCCAGGTCATCACGTCGGTCATCGCGATCGTCGTCTTCGCCGCCACCATGTGGTTCTGGCCCAAGTTCGGCGGCAAGGGCTGGAAGTCCTGGCTGGGCCGGATCGGCGCCTTCCTGGCCACCCAGCTGTCGGTGCTGGCCGCGATGGGCCTGATCGCCAACAGCTACTTCGGCTTCTACAGCTCCTGGACCGACCTGCTCGGCACCAGCGGCGGCCTCGGCACGGTGGTCGACCACCAGCCGAACGCCTCCGGGGTGTCCGTCACCGGCGAGCAGAAGTTCTACTCGTCCCAGGGTTCGGAGCCGGACCGCTCCGGGATGATCCAGAAGGTCGACGTCAAAGGGGCCGGCACCGGCCTGAGCACCGAGGCGTACGTCTACCTGCCGCCGCAGTACTTCCAGCCGGGCTTCGCCAAGCAGCGCTTCCCGATGGCCGTGGTGCTGACCGGCTACCCGGGCACCCCGGAGAAGCTGATCTCGCTGATGCAGTACCCGGCGTCCACCCTCGACGCCATCGAGCAGAAGAAGCTGCCGCCGACCATCCTGGTGATGACCCGCCCGACCCTCGTCGACAACCGGGACACCGAGTGCGTCGACGTGCCGAACGGCCCCCAGGTCGAGACCTTCTTCACCAGCGACCTGCCCAAGGCCCTCGCCACCACCTACCGGATCGGCACCGACCCCTCCAACCGGGCCGTGATCGGCAACTCCACCGGCGGCTACTGCGCGCTCAAGTTCGCCCTGCGCAAGCCCGACTCCTACCCGGCCGCGGTCGCGCTCTCCGGCTACTACAGCGCCGCCCACGACCCGACCACCGGCGACCTGTTCGGCGGCAACGACAAGCTCAAGCAGGAGAACGACCTGCTGTGGCGGCTCAAGAACCAGCCGGCCGCCCCGGTCTCGCTGCTGCTGACCACCGCGAACGACGAGAACAACTACGACGACACCAAGGCCATGGTCGCCGCCTTCAAGGCGCCCACCAAGATGTCCACGATCACCCTGGACACCGCCGGCCACAACTTCCACACCTGGACCCGGGAGATCCCCCCGGCCCTGGAGTGGCTGGGCAAGCACATCACCATGCCGGCCGCCGCCTGAGCGGCCCGACGGGACCAGCGGCCCGACCGCCCGAGCCCGACCGGACGAGAGCCCCCTGACTCCGCCTCCGGACGGGTGAAACCGGGCAGATCACACCCGCCTCACAGCCGTATCTCACGGTTCTCTCAGCCACGCCACGCACGGTATGGCGCATGACCACGAGCAGCTACTCCCCTCCGGCCGGCGATCCGTGGCCCGAGGCCGCGAACTACCCGCCACCGGAGGCGCCGCGGCCGGACCCGGCGCCGCTCTTCCCCGAGCAGCCCCTGCCGACGACCGGCCCCAAGGGCCCGGCCTCCTGGTCCGGACGGCTGCGCACCCTCCCGGCCC
This sequence comes from Kitasatospora sp. NPDC059160, assembly GCF_042755465.1. NCBI lineage: Bacteria > Bacillati > Actinomycetota > Actinomycetes > Kitasatosporales > Streptomycetaceae > Kitasatospora > Kitasatospora sp. NPDC059160. The sequence continues at coordinate 4,906 of NZ_JBHZCN010000032.1, forward strand.
GCGCCTGGCGCGGGCGCGCGGACGACCCGCGCTGGGTGCGCCCGGCCCTGCTGGCGCTGATGGCCGCGACGGTCGTGCTCTACCTGTGGGGCCTGGGCGCCTCCGGCTGGGCCAACGCCTTCTACTCGGCGGCCGTGCAGGCCGGAAGCCAGAGCTGGAAGGCCTTCTTCTTCGGCTCCTCCGACGCCGGCAACTTCATCACCGTCGACAAGCCCCCGGCGTCCCTGTGGCCGATGGCGCTGTCGGTGCGGCTGTTCGGCCTCTCCTCCTGGTCGATCCTGGCCCCGCAGGCGCTGATGGGCGCCGCCACCGTGGGCGCGCTGTACGCGACGGTGCGCCGCCGCTTCTCCCCGCTCGGCGGCCTGCTGGCGGGCGCCGCGCTGGCGCTCACCCCGGTCGCGGCGCTGATGTTCCGCTTCAACAACCCGGACGCGCTGCTGGTGCTGCTGCTGACCCTGGCCGCGTACGGGATGGTGCGGGCGGTCGAGACGGCGAGCACCCGCTGGCTGCTGTTCACCGGCGCGATGTTCGGCTTCGCCTTCCTCACCAAGACGCTGGCGGCCTTCCTGATCCTGCCCGCGTTCGCGGTGATCTACCTGGTCGTGGCGCCCACCGGCTTCTGGCGGCGGCTGCGGCAGACCCTGCTCGCGGGCGTGGCCGTGGTGGTCGCCGGCGGCTGGTGGGTGGCGGTCGTGGAGCTGCTGCCGGCCTCGGCCCGCCCGTACGTCGGCGGCTCGCAGGACAACGACTTCCTGTCGCTGACCTTCGGCTACAACGGCCTCGGCCGGGTCGACGGCAACGAGCGCGGCAGCGTGGGCGGCGGCGGCCGGATGCCCGCCGGGCTCGACCTGCCGGGCGGCGCCGGGCACAGCCGGGGCTGGGGCCAGACCGGCATCACCCGGCTGTTCGGCAGCGACATCGGCGGGCAGATCGCCTGGCTGCTGCCGGCAGCGCTGATCCTGCTGGTGGTCGGCCTGTGGGCGACCCGCCGCTACGCCCGTCCGGACACGGCCCGCGCGGCCTTCCTGGTCTGGGGCGGCTGGCTGGTCTCCACCGCGCTGATCTTCAGCTTCATGTCCGGGATCTTCCACCAGTACTACACGGTGGCGCTGGCCCCGGCCGTCGCGGCGCTGTTCGGCATGGGCGTGGACGGCCTGTGGCGGGCCCGGCACCGGCTGCCGTACGCACTGCTGCTGGCCGGCGTGCTCGCGGTGACGGCCGGGTGGGCGTTCGTCCTGCTCGGGCGCAGCTCCGACTTCCTGCCCTGGCTGCGCTGGGCGGTGCTGGTCGGCGGACTGGCGGCCGCGGGGGCGCTGGTCGCCGGGCAGGTGGCAGGCCGGGTCTCCGGACGGACGGGCGCGCGGATCGCCTCGGTGGCGGGCCTGGTGGGCCTGGCGGCGGCGCTCGGCGGTCCGGCCGCGTACGCGGTGGACACCGTGGGCACCGCGCACAACGGCTCGATCATCACGGCCGGTCCGTCCGTGAAGGGCGCGGGCTTCGGGCCGGGCTCCTTCGGCAAGGGCGGCAAGGGCGGCCGGGGCTTCCCGGGCGGCTTCGGCGGCGGCCAGGGCGGCCAGGGTCAGGGCGGCCAGGCCGGCCAAGGTGGTCAGGGTGGTCAGGGCGGCTTCGGCGGGCGGGGTGGCCAGGGCGGCCACGGCTTCCCGGGCGGTCAGAACGGCCAGGGCGGTCAGGGCGGCTTCAACGGCGGCTCCGGCCGGGGCGCCGACGGCACCGCCCCCGGCGGCCGCCACGAGCGCGGCGCGGGCGGGTCCACCGGCTCCGGCGGCGCCTCCGGTACGCCCGGCTTCCCCGGGTTCCCCGGCGGCGGCCAGGACCCCGAGGGCGCGGGCGGCCCCGGCGGCTTCGGCGGCGGCATGGGCGGCGGCATGGGCGGCCTGCTCGGCGGCACCAAGGTGAGCGACGAGGCGAAGTCCCTGCTCTCGCAGGACTCCGGCCAGTACACCTGGGCGGCCGCCACCACCGGTTCGCAGAACGCCGCGAGCTACCAACTCGCCACCGGCAAGCCGGTGATGGCGCTCGGCGGCTTCAACGGCACGGACCCCTCGCTCAGCCTGGCGGGCTTCCAGAAGTACGTCCAGGAGGGCAAGGTGCACTGGTTCATCGGCGGCGGCTCGCACCGCGGCTTCGGCGGCGCCGGCGGGGCGGGCGGCGAGGGCGCCGAGGGCGACCAGCAGACCGAGTCGGCGCAGATCGAGGCCTGGGTGACCAGCCACTTCACCGCCAAGACGGTCGGTGGCACCACCTTCTACGACCTGACGGCCCCGAAGGCCTGATCCGGTCGGTCCGACCCGGGCTCCGGGAACCCTGACCCGGAGCCCGAACTCCCCAGGGGGCGTGCCGCGTTCGCGCGGTACGCCCTCTTTCGCGTGCCCCTTTCGCCTGCCCCTTCGCCTGCCCCTCTCACGGGTCCCTTTCACGGGCCCGTCCCACGGGCCCCCACGGGCCCGGCACGACGCCCCGTCAGTCGGAGCCGCAGCGCGCCCCGGCGGCGGGCAGCACCCCGTCCACCAGGTAGGCCTCGGCGGCGTCGCGCGCGCAGGAGCTGTGGTACCAGGACATGTGCCCGTCGCCGTCGCGGGTGAGCAGCACGCCGTGCTGCAACCCGGCCGCCATCCGCTGCGCCCACACGTAGGGGGTGATCGGGTCCTCCGTCCCGCCGATCACCAGGACCGGGGCGCTGCCGGGCGCCGTCACGGTGTGCGGCCGCTCGGTGGACCGGTACGGCCAGGGGCGGCAGTCGGGTTCGAGCAGGGTGATCCGGGTGTCGTGGCGGCTGGTGAGCGGGGCCCGGGCGGCGAGGTCGGCGAGGGCGGTGCGCAGGTCGGCGTCGCTGGGGGCGAGCGGGGCGTCGGCGCAGTGGATGGCCGCGAAGGCGTCCGCGGAGTTCTCGTAGTGGCCGTCGTCGTCGCGGCCGGCGTTGCCGTCGGAGAACCGGAGCAGTTCGTCGCCCTCGCCGCGGGTGAGCGCGGGGTCGAGGGCGGAGCGCAGCCGCGACCAGCTGCCGTGGCCGTCGGCGAGGGTGTCGATGACGACGCCCCAGCCGAGGGAGGCGGTGACGGTGCGGCCGTCGTGGGTGGGCAGCGGGTGGTCCTTGAGGCCGTCGAGGAAGTCGGCGAGCCGCCCGGGGGCGGCGGCCGGGTCGGTGCCGAGCGGGCAGTCGGCGCCCTCGGCGGTGCAGGCGATGGCGAAGGCGCGGAAGCCGGCCTCGGTGGCGGCGGCCTGTTCGACGTCGAGGTGCATCAGGTCGGTGCTGCGTTCGACGGCGCCGTCGAGGACGAGCCGACCGGTGCGGTCGGGGAACTCCTCGGCGTAGAGGACGCCGAGGTAGGTGCCGTAGGAGAGGCCGAGGAAGTCGAGCTTGCGCTCGCCGAGGGCGCTGCGCAGCACGTCCATGTCGCGGGCGCTGTTGCGGGTGCCGAGGAACGGCAGGATGTCGGCGTACTTGGCCCGGCAGGCGTCGGCGAGGACCCGGCCTCGGTCGTAGGCCGGGTCGTCGGTGCGCATCGACTGCTCGCGGGTGCGGTCGTCCAGGCAGTCGATCGGCAGGGTGGCGCCGGAGCCGCGCGGGTCGAAGCCGACCACGTCGAAGCGGTCGCGCATCGGGCCCTGGCCGTCCTTCCAGCCCCGGGCCATGTTGGCACCGGAGTTGCCGGGCCCGCCGGGGTTGACCAGCAGGGCGCCGATCCGGTGGGCGGGGTCGGCGGCGGGCACCCGGGCGACGGCGACGTCGATGCTGCGGCCGCCGGGGTCGGCGTAGTCCAGCGGGGCCTTGAGGGTGGCGCACTGGACGGCGGTTGCGGCCGCCTCCGCGCCGTCGGCGCCCGCGTCGCCGCCCGCGCCGTCGCAGGGTGCCCAGGCGAGCCGCTGGTCGTAGTACGCCTGCAGCGCCGGGGAGGCGCTGGTGGGCGCCCGCTCGGCGAGCGGCGGGCGGCTGGTCGGCGCGGCCGCGGGGCGTGCGCCGCCGGGGCCGGAGCAGCCGGCGGCCAGGGCGAGGAGCAGGGCGGCGAGGGCGGGCAGGGCGCGTCGCCGCAGGCGGGGGGTCATCGGGGGCACCGCCCACGAATACCATCCGGGGCACCGCCGGGGCATCTCGCCCGCTGCCCCCGGCCGCCTCCTTGGCACTTCCTTAGCGCCGCCGCGCCGCCGCGCCGCTGCGCCGCCACGAGGCCTCGCCGCCTCGCGGTACGACCGGCGAAGGAGGATCGTTTCCTCACCCGCCGCACTGCTGGAGCATCGCCTTCTTGTCCGCCTCGGTGACCGGCAGCTGGTACTTGAGCGAGACCTGGGCGAAGCGCACCGCGTACGAGCAGCGGATCTCGGTGCTGGCGGGCAGCCAGTCGGCCGGGCCGGAGTCGCCCTTGGAGGCGTTCTGCGAGCCGTCGGCGGGGATCAGGTTGAGCGGGTCGTTGGCGATCCGGACCCGCTTGGCCTTGTCCCACGTGGCAGCGCCCATCTGCCAGTCGTAGGACAGCGGCATCACGTGGTCGATCTGGATCTTCGACGCCTGCTGCTTGGTCCACTCGACGGTCCGGCCGGTGTACGGGTCGTGGATGGTCATCGCGGTGACCACGCAGTCCGAGCCGTCCTTGCGCTCGACACCGCTGCCGTCGCGGGCCAACAGGTCGTTGCGGGTGTCGCACTTGTTGCCGCCGTACGGGACGCCCTCGACGCTGTCCGTCCAGGCGGGGCCGAACTCGTTGCGGTCGTAGCCGTCCTTGGGACCGGTACGGGCGGTGGCCACCTTGGCGATCAGCTCCCGGCCCGCCTTCTGCTCCTCCGGGGTGGTCAGCGGCGCCAGGCCGGGCTTGGTGCCGTCCGGGTTCTGCAGCGGGCTGGTGCCGGTGCCGACGGCGGACGGTCCGGACCCGCCCGGCGACTTCCCGCCGCGGCCCTCGACCAGCCAGCCGACCAGGGCGAGCAGGCATATCAGGAACACGGTGGCGGCGGACAGCCAGGTACGGCGGGCGGGCACGGAGAACTCCCGGGATCAGGGGCGGGTTGACGGCGAACCAGCAGACCAGCCACCCCAAGAGAAGGTCAAGCCGACGCCACGGGGAGCCCAGGAGCATGTCGAAGCTCACACTCCGTCGACTCCGGCCGCCCGGGCCCCACCCGCGTCCCCGTCCCCGTCCGCATCCCCGCCCACATCCCCGTCCGCGCCCGGGAGTTCAGCCCCCGATCGCCGACATCGGCCGGTCCGGCCGGACGAACCCGGCGCTGCCGATGGCGTGTCCGGGCCCCTTGCCCGTCACCGAGGCCCGCCAGGCCTCCTCGATCCGCCCGTCGTCCGCGCCCCCGCGCAGCAGCGCGCGCAGGTCCGACTCCTCGGTCGCGAACAGGCAGTTGCGCAACTGCCCGTCGGCCGTCAGCCGGACCCGGTCGCAGCCCCCGCAGAACGGCCGGGTGACGGAGGCGATCACCCCGATCACCGTGTCCGTCCCGGCGACCCGCCACTCCTCCGCCGGGGCGTTGCCGCTGCGCCCGACCGGCACCAGGTCGAAGCGCTCGCCGAGCCGGGCCAGCACCTCCTCGGCCGTCACCATCGCGGCGCGGTCCCAACTCCCCTGCGCGTCCAGGGGCATGGACTCGATGAAGCGCATCCGGTAGCCGTGCTCGACGGCGAAGGCCGCCAACTCCGGTATCTCGTCGTCGTTCACGCCGCGCACCGGCACGGCGTTGACCTTCACCGGGTCCAGCCCGGCCGCCTTGGCCGCCGCCAGGCCCGCGAACACGTCGGCGATCCGGTCCCGCCGGGTGAGCTCCGCGAACCGGTCCGCGCGCAGCGTGTCCAGGCTGACGTTCACCCGCCCCAGCCCGGCCTCCCGCAGCGCGACCGCGGTCCGGGCCAGACCGATCCCGTTGGTGGTCAGCGACAGCTCCACGCCCAGCGCGGCCAGCCGCCCGACCAGGCCCGGCAGCCCCCGCCGCAGCAGCGGCTCCCCGCCGGTCAGCCGCACCGAGCGCACCCCCAGGCGCTGCGCCGCGATCCGCACCAGCCGCACCACCTCGTCGTCCCCGAGCGTGTCCGCCCGGGGCAGCCAGTCCAGCCCCTCGGCCGGCATGCAGTACGTGCAGCGCAGGTTGCAGCGATCGGTCAGGGAGACCCGCAGATCGGTGTGGACCCGTCCGAAGCGGTCCACCAGCGGGCGCGGTGCGGTGTTCATCGCCCCAGTACAGGGGCAAGCGGGCCGCGGGACCAGCGGCCGAACCGCCGGGGACCGCCCGCGACCTGCGCCTTCGCCTTGTGGATTCGTACAAGCGCCGAACGGCTGCGCGACCGGGCCCCGACCGGGCAGGCTGGGCGCATGCAGACCACACCGCCCGCCGTCCCGGCCCTCGTCCTCGCCGCCGGGGGCGGACGCCGGCTCGGCGGGCGGCCCAAGGCGCTGATCCGGTACGCGGGTCGGCCGCTGGTGGAGCACGCGGTGGCCACCGTCCGGGCCGGCGGCTGCCCCGACGTCACCGTGGTGCTGGGCGCGGACCGCGAGCAGGTGCGCTCCACCGCGCACCTGCCGGGCTGCCGGCTGGTCGCCAACCCGGACTGGGCCGAGGGCATGGGCTCCTCGCTGCGGGCCGGACTGGCCGCACTGCCGCCGCGGGCCCCGGCGGTGCTGGTGATGCTGGTGGACACCCCCGGCGTCACCCCGGCCGCGGTCGCCCGGCTGCTGGCCGCGCACCGGGCCGGCGCCGACCTGGCCGCCGCGGCGTACGGCGGACGGCGCGGACACCCGGTGCTGATCGGCGCGCGGCACTTCGCCGAGGCCGCCGAGGGCGCGTCCGGGGACGCCGGGGCCCGCGCCCTGCTGGCGGCGCACGCCGGGGAACTCGTCCTGGTCGAGTGCGCGGACGTCGCCGTCCCCGACGACCTGGACACCCCCGCCGACCTGGCCCGCTGGTCCGTCGACCGACCGCCCCGCTGACGCCGGCCGCGCATCCTCCCCGCGGAGGGGCCCGGCCTCGCCCGTACCGGCGACCGGCCCCTGATCCGTCCCTGATCCGTCCCTGAGGATTGCCCCATTCCGCGCCCGAAGCCGGACGTTTCGGGGAGCATGGGAACCAACCACCCCGACCCGACACCGACGGACGGAGCCCGCGATGGCAGGACTGCCCGACGACTTCACCGGACACGACCCCGCGCGGTCGGGGCCGGGGGCGGGCGGTGGCGCCCGGGCGATCCGCTGCCCCGCCTGCCGCCGCGAGCACCTGTACGAGCCGCCGTCGCTGCCGTGTCCGTGCGGCGCCTCGCTGAAGGTCCCGCTGCTGCGCGGCGGGGTGCCGGTCCAGGTGCGGTTCCGCTCCTGGGAGGACTCCTGGCTGAGCATGCGCTGCCCGCACTGCGGCCGCTCCGACCAGTGGCCGCAGCCCGAGTTCACCTGCAACTGCGGCGCCACCGTCCGCCTCCCGGTGGACCGCACCACCCGGCTGGGCGGCGGCACCGCCGGCCCGCTCGCCGCCCCCGGCCCGCAGAGCGCCCGCCCCTACCCGGCGCACCCGGTGAACGCCCCGGTGCCCGCCCCGCCCGCGCAGGGCGGCGGCCCCGCCGGACGCCCCAGGCCGTTCCGCCACCGCGCCCCGTTCCGCCCCCACCCGGTGCGCACCTCCCAGGACGCGGTGTTCACCGCCGCCCGCTACCTGGAGTGGCTCGGCTTCGACGACCTGGAGCTGACCGAGGCCCAGGAACGCGACGGGGTCACCCTGCTGGGCGGCCGGATGGTCGCCCAGGTCGACACCTGGACCGAGCCCGCCGACGTGAAGTCGGTCGAGTGCCTGTGGCTGCAGACCCTGCACGCCGAGGAGATGGCCGCCGCCATGTTCACCCTGGCCGGCTACTCCCACCAGGCCACCGTGCGCGGCGAACAACTGCTGGTCGCCCTGTTCAGCCTCGACCTGGCCGGCGTGCCCCAACCCGCCAACGGCGCCGCCGAGGCCCTGATGGAGACCGGCTGGACCTCCTGACCCGACCCGCCCCTGCCCCGCCCCTCCCCCGACACCCCGGCGCCCGGCGCCGCACACCCGGCGCCCCACTAGATCATCTCCCCGACAAAAGCAACAACCTCCGCTCGTGATCTGGTGCACAAGCTCACCCCCGTGTTGAATTGCCGCCACAGCGCGGGCCTTTCGCCGTGCCGTTCACCCTGCCGCCGCCATGCGAACGGGCCGTGACGGCAGGGCTCCCAGGCAGGTCCGCGCCCTTGCTGGATGGCGCACACAAGGAGGTGGCGTTGTCGGAGCACGGATGGAGCCCGAGCGGCCCGGACGAACGGGGGCGGGCGGCAGCGGAGGAACCGGGCGACACCGTGTGGCGGCTGCGATCCCGGGGGTGCTGGCAGGAGGCCGCCGAACTACTGCGACCCGCCGCCGAACACGACCCGGCCGCGGCCCTCGCACGGGCCGAACTCCTCATCGAGAAATGCCTGTTCACCGCCGCGCACTGGACCCAGGCGGAACAGGCGTTACGGCTGGCCGAGGCCCTGGCGGAGGGCACCGAGCAGCGCGCGGCCGCCGGCTGCGCCCGCGGCTTCCTCGCCTACCTGGCCAGCGTGCTCGGCCCGCGCGACCGCCTCGACGAGGCCCAGGCCGCGCTCGGCCGCACCTCGGCGCTGCTGCCGCCGGACGCACCGGGCCGGCCCCTGCTGGACTTCCGGCGCGGACTGGTCGCCGAGAACCTGCTCGGCGACCGCAGCGCCGCCTGGATCGCCTACCGCCGGGCGCACGAGGGCGCCGGGGAACGCGGGGACGAACTGCTCCGCTCCTACACCTGGCGGCACCTGGGCGCGCTCGCGCTCTCCCGCGGCGACCGCGGCAACGCCCGGGAGGGCTTCGACGCCTCACTGCGACTGCGCGAGCAACTCGGCTTCACGGTGGGGGTGGCGCCGGCGCTCGCCGCGCTCGCCGAGGTGTCCGAACCCGCCGAGGCGGTGCGGCTGCGCGCCGAGGCCACCCGCCTGGTGCACGCCCTGGGCGGGGTGCCGGTCTGGCTCGCACGCCAGCTCGGACGTGCGCCGGGGCCTCCCCCGGACGGACGCATCACCAGCGAGACCCGGGGAACTATCAGCTAAGGTGAGCCTAACCTGTCCGGGGTGAGCAGCGCCCCGGACAGGTCGCCTTGCTGTTCCCCGGGCACCGCCACGCCCCGGACCGGCCGGGCCCGGCCGCGGCGGACCGTCCGCGACCGGCCCCGCCGGGCGGTCCACCGGCGGCCCCGGTCGACCCGATGGGGCCCGCCCATGACCGCGAGCAGCACCCGGCCCGGCCCCGCGCCGCGCGCCCCCCGCACCACCCGGGCGCACGACCCCGCCCACGCACCGGACACCCCCACCCCCTGCGCCCCCTCGTACCACCGACTGACCGCGCTCGCCCCGATGCTGGACCTGCGCTGCGCCCCACCCCGGCACGGCGACGGCTGGCTGCCGGTCGCCACCCTCACCACCGACCCGGCGGCACTGCGCGAACTGGTCGCCCACGACGCCCGGCAGGGCCTGACCCGCTACGGGCGGCCGCTGCGCCCGGACGTGGCGGCCGGCTTCGGGCTGCACCGCTTCGTCTGGCCGGTCTCGCTGCTGTTCACCGTGCCGTGGTTCCTGGAGCGGCGCGTCCCGCTGCTCGGCCCCGGCGACGTCTCGGTGCACCGCGCCCCGGCCTCGATGGGGCTGACGGTGCGCCCGGAGGCCTTCGTCTGCCTGCCGGACGACCCCGCGGCCCGCACGGCCGGGGCCCGCACGGTGCCGGACGAGGACGCGCTCGGCGCCGAACTGCGGTGCGCCCTGGCCGAGTTCCTGACCCCGGTGCTGGCCACCTTCGGACCGGAGGCGCGGCGCGGGCCCCGGGTGCTGTGGGCGATGGCCACCGACGCGGTGGTGGAGGGGCTCTGGTACGCGGGCGGGCTGCTCGGGGAGCAGGAACGGGCGCGCGACGAGCTGTCCGCCCTGCTGGCACCCGGGGAGCCCGGGGAGCCCTCCTCCGGGCCATCCCTCTCCGGACCGGCGCGCACGCCCGGCGCGGGCCGGGGCCCCGCTCCCGCCCCGGCCCCCTTCACCCCGGGCGCCGGTTTCGCACCCCCGGCGCCCGGGTGCGGCGGTGCTTCGGGTACGGACCGGGCTCGGGCCAGCTGTTGCCTCGTCTACACCGTGGAATCCGCGGAAATGTGCAACGGCTGCCCCCGCGTCACGCGACGTTGACGGAAATCCGTACGACCCGGGATTCGAAAAGCCCGTGATTCCGGGAATGTCCAGCGCCGAATTCATATGACCATGTGATTGGCGACGGGTCAGAAATCCCTCTCCTCAGCGCATTGACGGCGAATCCGCCTTTCGCCCGCCGGGCATCCGTCATGATGGTCCCCGCCGCGCTGCTGGAACGCAGCGACCGGCGCAGGAACGCGACGCAGAAAGCGAGGCTGGTTCCGGCAATGAAATTGTCCGACATACCGCTCGGCTGGGCCGTCACCGGGGTCGTGGGGCTGCTGGTCAGCGCCCTCCTGGTGGCCCTGGCCCGAAGCCGGGGATCCGCCGCCGGCGCGGATTCCTGGGAGCGTTCCGAGGAACGGCGCCGCAACAAGGAATCCCTGTACGGCGCTGCCTCCTACACGCTGCTGTTCTGCTGCGCCGGTGTCGCGGCCGCGCTCTCCTTCCACGGCCTGGTCGGCTTCGGCGTGCAGAACCTCGGACTGTCCGGCGGCTGGGAGTACCTCGTCCCGTTCGGCCTGGACGGCGCCGCGATGTTCTGCTCGGTGCTCGCCGTCCGCGAGGCCAGCCACGGCGACGCGGCGCTCGGCTCCCGGCTGCTGGTCTGGCTCTTCGCCGGCGCCTCGGCCTGGTTCAACTGGGTGCACGCCCCGCGCGGCTTCGGCCACGCCGGCGCCCCGCAGTTCTTCTCCGGCATGTCGCTGTCCGCCGCGATCCTGTTCGACCGCGCGCTCAAGCAGACCCGCCGGGCCGCGCTGCGCGAACAGGGCCTGGTGCCCCGTCCGCTGCCGCAGATCCGCATCGTCCGCTGGCTGCGCGCCCCGCGCGAGACCTACGCGGCCTGGTCGCTGATGCTCCTGGAGGGTGTCCGCAGCCTGGACGAGGCGGTGGACGAGGTCCGCGACGAGAAGCGCGAGCGCGCCATGGAGAAGGAGCGCCGTAAGCTCGCCGGGCGCCGAGAACGGGCCGAGATCCGGGCGATCAACCGCAGCAGCGGCCACTGGCGCGGACGCGGCGGCGCCGCACGGCAGTTGGAGTCGGCCGGCCCGGAGTCCGCGATAGCCGGCGGGCCCGGGGCGGAGCTCCCGGCGGGCGCCCGGGAGGCCGGGGCCCTCGGCTCCGCCGGGGCGGGCGCCCGGGAGGCCGGGTCGGGCGCGCGCGGGGCCAGGACGCGCGCGCGCGAGGTCGAGGCCGCCGAGGGCACCGTCGCCCAGCCGGGCCTGCCGGCCCGTCCGGAGCGGCGCACCATCGACCTCACCGCCGAGGAGGACACCGTCACGCTCCCCCGGCTGGACTCGCTGGAGCGCAAACTGAAGGACCTGGAGCAGCAGTTCGGCTGACCCGTCACCGGGCCCCGGCCCGACCGTTCCCCTGGGGCCCCGCGTCACCCGGGCCCCAGGGGGCGGGGGCGGGAAACCGTCAGGCCGCGCTCGTCCCGCTGAGCTCGAACCACATCCGCTTGCCGGACCCGCGCGGCTCCACGCCCCAGGCGTCCGCCAGCGCCTCGACCAGCATCAGCCCGCGCCCGGAGGAGGCCTGCTCCCCCGGGGTCCGGCGGGTCGGCCAGAGGTCCGACTCGTCCTCCACCTCGACCCGCAGCCGGGCCCGGCCGCCGTCCGAGACCGTCTCCCGGTAGAGCCGGGCGGTGAACATGGCGTCCCGGTCGGTGTGCCGGATCGCGTTGGTGACCAGCTCGGAGGAGAGCAGCTCGGCGGTGTCGATGAACTCGGCGACGCCCCAGCGGCGCAGCGCGTCCCGCAGCTCGGCGCGCACCTCGGCGACCCTGGCCAGGTCGGCCTGGCCGATCCGGCGGCGCAGCTGCTGGGCGGCCAGGCCGCCCTCCGGACCGTCCCAGCGCAGCAGCAGGAGCGCTATGTCGTCCTCGCGCTCGCTGGAGTCGGCGGCCTGGGAGGTGATCCGGTCGGCCAGCTCCTCCAGCGGGTCGCGGGCCGCCTCGCCGGCCACCGGCAGCGGCCGGGCCATGGTCCGGGTGAGCCGGCCGATGCCCTCGTCCAGGTCCGTACCGCGGGCCTCGACCAGGCCGTCGGTGCAGAGCAGCACCGTCTCGCCCGGGTCCAGGCTGAACCTCGTCACCCGGTACTCCTGGTCCGGGTCGATGCCCAGCGGCAGCCCGCCGGCCACCGGCAGGACGGCGGCGGTGCCGTCCGCGCGGCGCACCACCGGGTCCAGGTGGCCGGCCCGGACGGCGTAGACCACGCCGTAGTCCACGTTGACCTCGGCGTAGGTGCAGGTCGCGAAGTGGTCGGTGTCCAGGTCCGCGAGGAAGCGGGAGGCGCGGGCCATCACCGCGGCGGGCGGGTGGCCCTCCGCGGCGTAGGCGCGCAGCGCGATCCGCAGCTGACCCATGATCCCGGCCGCGTGCACGTCGTGGCCCTGGACGTCGCCGATCACCAGGCCGACGTGCCCGCCGGGCAGCGGCACCACGTCGTACCAGTCGCCGCCGATCTGCAGCCCGGAGCCGGCCGCCAGGTAGCGCACCGCGGTGGTCACCCCGGGCACGGACGGGACGGTGCGGGGCAGCATCACCCGCTGCAGGCCGGCCGCCAGCTCGTGCTCGGCGTCGTGCAGCCGGGCCCGGGCCAGCGACTGGGCCACCAGCCCGCCCAGGGTGGACAGCAGGGTGCGCTCGTCCGCGTCCAGCTCGCGCTCGTCGTCGAAGCTGACCACGCAGACGCCGATCGCCCGGCCGCTGGCCACCAGCGGCAGGTACGCCCAGGAGCCGCGGCCGGTGCGGCTGGTCTGCTCCCACACGTCGGGGTGGCGGTCCCGGAAGTCCTCCCGGCTGGAGATGAAGACCGGGGTGCGGTGCCTGAGCGCCTCGGCGGCCGGGTGGCCGGCGGGCAGCACCGCGCGGTCCCAGACGGCGAGGGCCTGCGAACGGTAGCCGGAGGCGCCGAGGATCCGGGCCCGGCCGGCCTCGAAGGAGGCCAGCACCAGACCGTCCGGCGGCAGTCCGGGCAGCGGCAGCTCGGTGAACACCCGGGCCACGTCACGCACGGTGACCGCCTCGGAGAGGGCGCGCGCGGCCTCCTTGATGAACCGGGAGCGCTCCTCGCGCAGCAGGGCCATCCGGTCGGCGTGGTCGCGCTTGTGCAGCTCGACGGTGGCGTCCCAGACGAAGCCCACCATCCGCGAGGCCCGGCCGAAGGCGTCCGCCAGCACCCGGCCGCGGAAGCGCACCGCGCGCATCGTGCCGTTCGGCCCGACGGTGCGGTAGTAGGCGCCGCACTGGCCCAGCTCGGCCACCGCGCGCTCGACCCGGCGGCGCACCACCGGCGCGTCCTCGGGGTGCAGCAGGGACAGGAAGGAGGCGGCGGTGCGGTCGAAGCGGTCCCGCTCGACGGAGTCCAGTCCGATGATCGCGCAGGCCCGCTGGTCACCCTCCAGGACGTCGCGGCGGATGTCCCAGTCGAAGGAGCCGATGCCGTTGGCGGCCATCGCGGGCTCCAGCCAGTCCGGCATGGAGTCGGCGGAGGAGGGCGGCAGGCCGCCGGACAGCACGGGCGCCAGCCGCCCGGAGGCGAGCACCGGCGGTGTGCGGACGGAGTTGCGGCGGGTGGCCTGCGCGGGCGTGCGGGGAGCGGGCGGGTGCGGCTCCGCGGCGGGCAGGTGCCGCTCCGCGGCGGACACGCCGGGAGGAAGCGTCGGCCCCGGCGACTCGGGCTCAGTGGGCATGCTGCTCCTGCCGCTGCCGTGGCGGACCGCGCCGACCGTCCGGACGGGCCGCGTGGCGGTGTGATGGGTCGTGCTGGATCGGGCGGTGCCGACGGGCGGTGGTCAGTCGAGGTTCGGTCTCCCCGCTGCTTCCCGCACGTGGACACACATTCCCACCATCCTGTCCAATGTTCGGCCGAGCGGCAATGGCAACGGGCCGGAAATCTTGCGCTCCGCCTTGTGTTCAGGGCTTGCTTCGGGAACGGATCAATCGGAGACGAACAATCGTACGGGTGTCGCGTTCGGGTTCGCCGACGGGCTTCGGCGGACGTTGGCGGACATGGGCGGGCTTCGGCGGACGTTGGCGGGCTCCGCCGGACTTCGGCGGACTTCGGCGGGTCACGGCATCGCGAGCTCGAACCAGGTGACCTTGCCGTCGCCGCGCAGCTGCACGCCCCAGGAGTCCGCCAGCGCCTCCACCAGCAGCAGCCCGCGCCCCGAGGTCGCGTACTCGGCGTCCGGCTCGCGCCGCCGCCCGGGCAGCCGGCTCGCGCCGTCCTGCACCTCGACCCGCAGCCGGCTGTCCGTACCGAGCACCGCGTCGAAGACCGCGCCCTTGCCGGTGTGCTGCAACGCGTTGGTGACCAGCTCGGAGGAGAGCAGCTCGGCGGTGTCGGACAGCTCCGGCACCCCCCAGTGGCTCAGCGCCGTACGCAGCCGGTGCCGCACCGCGCCCACCCCGACCAGGTCGGCCGGTTCGAGCGTCAGGTGCAGCCGGCGGTGCAGCGCGCACCCCGGGGCCGACGCACCCGGCAGGGCCGTTCCGGCGCCGACGACCGGGCCCTGGACCGGCCCGGACCGGTAGGCGTCGCCCGAACTCGTCCGCTGCCGCGGGAATCGCGACTGACCGTCCATCAACAGATGCCCCCGCCCTCAAAATCCGGGCCCCCGCCTCCGGATCCCCCGCCGGCCGGGTGGCCCCCTCGTACTGAACCACCATCCTCATGCCCAGTTGACGGCGTTTGCAACAGTGTGCGTCCGATCACGTGGGGTGAAAGGGGCACGGGGAGGTTCACGTGATCCAACTGCCCGCGCCGGACAGGTTTGCGAAGCGCAGAGGCTGTTTTCGAGACCGCCCCCACCCGATCCCGCGCACACCCGGCGCCCGTACGGACCGCGTGCGGGGCCGCGCGCCCCCACCCGCACCACCGCCGTGCGCCGCCCGGCGAGCAGGCCCGCTCGCCCCCGCCACCCGCCCCGCTGCTCGCCCCGCCGCCCGTCCCGCTGCTCGCCCCGCCGCCCGTCCCGCTTCTCACCCCGCCGCCCGCCCCGCCGCCCGCCCGAGGGGCCGAAGGCTCCGGGAGCGGCAACGCTGGACACAGAGCCCCGGTGCGGGTTCAATGAACCGAGATGTTTGAACGCCGTTCTAACATCATCCGGAAGCCCAGGGCCCCGAACCCACCCCCTCCCCGGCGACCGCGAGCGAGGAACCGTGCGACTGACCCCCACCGAGCGGGACCGGCTGCTGATCTTCACAGCAGCCGAACTGGCCCGCGCCCGCCGCGCCCGGGGCGTGCGCCTCAACATCCCCGAGGCGACCGCCCTGATCGCCGACACCGTCTGCGAAGCCGCCCGCGACGGCCGCCGCCTCGCCGAGGCCGTCGAGGCCGGCCGCTCGGTCCTCACCGCCGCCGACGTCCTGCCCGGAGTGCCCGACGTGGTCACCGTCGTCCAGGTCGAGGCCGTCTTCGAGGACGGCACCCGGCTCGCCGTCGTCGACGACCCCTTCCGGGGCGCCGGCTCGCTCGGCGACGAGGCCCCCGGCCGCGCGCTGCCAGGCGACGGCGCCGGCTACGACCCGGTCGAGGAGACCCTGCTCATCCCCGTCCACAACACCTCCCGGGTGCCGATCTCGGTCACCTCCCACTTCCACTTCTTCGAGGCCAACCCGCGCCTGGCCTTCGACCGGGCCGCCGCCTACGGCACCCACCTGGCCGTCCCGGCCGGCTCCTCGGTGCGCTTCGACCCCGGCGCCACCGTCGAGGTCGGCCTCGTCCCGATCGGCGGCGCACGCGTCGCGATCGGCTTCGCCGGACTCGTCGACGGCCCCCTGGACGCCCCCGGCGCCAAGGACGCCGCCCTCGCCAAAGCCCGCGCCACCGGCTACCTCACCGACTTCGACGACCAGGAGGTGCCCTCGTGAGCTCCCTCACCGCCCACGACTACATCTCCGTGCACGGCCCCCGGGCCGGCGACCGGATCCGGCTCGGCGACAGCGGACTGATCGTCCGCGTCGAATCCGACTCCCAGGCCCCCGGCGACGAATTCCTGGCCGGCTTCGGCAAGACCGCCCGTGACGGCCTCCACCTCAAGCCCGCCGCCGTCCGCGACACCTGCGACGTCGTGATCAGCAACGTCCTGGTGATCGACGCGATCCAGGGCATCCGCAAGACGTCCATCGGCCTGATCGGCGGCCGGATCGCCTCGATCGGACGGGCCGGCAACCCGGACACCCTGGACGGCGTCGAGGTGGTCGTCGGCACCGGCACCACCATCGTCTCCGGCGAAGGCCTGATCGCCACCGCCGGCGCCGTCGACACCCACGTCCACCTGCTCTCGCCGCGGATCATGGAGGCCTCGCTGGCCTCCGGCGTCACCACGATCATCGGCCAGGAGTTCGGCCCGGTCTGGGGCGTCGGCGTCAACTCGCCCTGGGCGCTGCGCCACGCCTTCAACGCCTTCGACGCCTGGCCCGTCAACATCGGCTTCCTGGGCCGCGGTTCGTCCTCCGACGAGGCCCCGCTGGTGGAGGCGCTGGCCGAGGGCGGCGCCTGCGGCTTCAAGGCACACGAGGACATGGGCGCCCACACCCGCGCACTGGACACCGCGCTGCGCGTCGCCGAACAGTACGACGTCCAAGTCGCCCTGCACACCGACGGGTTGAACGAGTGCCTGGCGGTCGAGGACACCCTGCGGGTGCTGGAGGGCCGGACCGTCCACGCCTTCCACATCGAGGGCTGCGGCGGCGGACACGTCCCCAACGTGCTCAAGCTGGCCGGCGTGCCGAACGTCATCGGCTCCTCCACCAACCCCACCCTGCCCTTCGGCCGGGACGCCCTCGGCGAACACTTCGGCATGATCGTCTCCGCCCACGACCTCAAGACCGACCTGCCCGGCGACGCCGCCATGGCCCGCGACCGCATCCGGGCCGGCACCATGGGCGCCGAGGACGTGCTGCACGACCTCGGCGTCATCGGCATCACCTCCTCCGACGCCCAGGGCATGGGCCGCGCCGGCGAGACGGTGCGCCGCACCTTCGCGATGGCCGGCAAGATGAAGGCCGAACGCGGACCGATGGACGGCAACGGCTCGTACGGGACCACCGAGAGCGGCGACGACAACGAGCGCGTGCTGCGCTACATCGCCAAACTCACCGTCAACCCCGCCATCGCCCACGGACTCGCCCACGAGGTCGGCTCGATCGAGATCGGCAAGCTCGCCGACATCGTGCTCTGGCGCCCCGACCACTTCGGCGCCAAACCGCAACTCGTCCTCAAGGCCGGCTTCCCCGCGTACGGCGTCACCGGCGACCCCAACGCCGCCACCGACCGCTGCGAACCCCTCGTCCTGGGGCCCCAGTTCGGCGCCCACGGCGCCACCGCCGCCGACCTCTCGGTGGCCTTCGTCGCCCAGGCCGCCGCCGACGGCGCCCACCCCCACCGAGCCGCCGACGGACTCCCCACCCGCCGCCGCCGGGTCGGCGTCCGCGGCACCCGCGGCATCGGGCCGCGCGACCTCGTCCGCAACGCCCGCACCGGCCACGTCGAGGTCACCGAGACCGGACTGGTCTCGCTCGACGGCGCACCCCTGCGCTCCGAACCCGCGGACAGCGTCTCGCTCAGCCGCCTCTACTTCCTCTGACCCCGTTGCTCACTTCTTCCTCAAGGACCCGATGATGACCACCCCCACGCCCGCCTCCCTCGGCTACCGGATGCCCGCCGAGTGGCACCCCCACGAGCGCACCTGGATGGCCTTCCCCACCACCAACCCCACCTTCGAGACCCCCGAGCAGCTGCACGCCGGCCGCGAGGCCTGGGCCGCCGTCGCCGACACCATCGTCCGGTACGAGCCGCTCACCCTGATCGTCAACACCGGCGAGACCGCCGACGCCCGCCGGTACGTCTCCGAGGCCGTCGAGATCGTCGAACGCCCGCTCGACGACGCCTGGATGCGCGACATCGGCCCCTCGTTCGTGATCGACGGCAAGGGCTCGCTGGCCGCCACCGACTGGATCTTCAACGGCTGGGGCGCCCAGTCCTGGGCCCGCTGGGACAAGGACCAGCACGTCGCCGAGCACATCAGCGAACTCACCGGCGTCCAGCGCTTCGCCTCCCGACTGATCAACGAAGGCGGCGGCATCCACGTCGACGGCGAGGGCACCGTCCTCGTCACCGAGACCGTCCAGCTCGGCGAGGGCCGCAACGCCGACTGGACCAAGGAGGACGTCGAGGCCGAACTGCACGCCCACCTCGGCACCACCAAGGCCATCTGGCTGCCCCGCGGACTCACCCGCGACTACGACGAGTTCGGCACCCGCGGCCACATCGACATCGTCGCCTCCTTCGTCCGCCCCGGCGTCGTCGTCGCCCACGTCCAGCCCGACCCGGCCCACCCCGACCACGAGGTCTGCCAGGAGCTCGTCGCCGTGCTGCGCGCCGCCACCGACGCGCAGGGCCGACAGCTGGAGGTCATCGAACTGCCCGCCCCCACCGTCCTGTTCGACGAGGACGGCGAGCCGGTCGACTACTCCTACATCAACCACTACGTGGCCAACGGCGCCGTCGTCCTGTGCGCCTTCGACGACCCGCGCGACCAGGAGGCCGCCGACATCCTCGCCAAGGCCTACCCCGGCCGCACCGTCGAACTCGTCGACGCCCGCGGGATCTTCGCCAACGGGGGCGGAATCCACTGTATTACCCAGCAGCAGCCCAAGGCCTGACGCCGGGGGTACCGGAGCGGGGAGCCTTCCCCGCTCCGGTACCGTTCGGACTTCCACCAGCGCCGCCGTCTCCCCGTCTCGCCCGTCTCGCCCGTCTCCCGCGTCAGGAAGCAGCTCCACCATGGCCGACCCCCGCCCGCGCCGCCCGGCGCGCCCCCGCGAGGAGGTCTACGCCACCGCCCGGGCCGCGATCGCCGAACACGGACTCGCCAAACTCACCATGGCCGGACTCGGCAAACAGCTCCAGATGAGCGCTGGACACCTGCTCTACTACTTCGGCAGCAAGGACCAGCTGCTGCTCGAAACCCTCCGCTGGAGCGAGGACCAGCTGGGGGCCCGCCGGCGCGCAGCCCTCACCGACCCGGCCCTCGACCCCTGGCAGCGCCTCGACGCCTACCTGCGGCTCTACCTGGCCGAAGGCCCCGGCGACCCGCGCTGGATCCTCTGGGTGGAAGTCTGGGGCCGCTCCCCGGCCAGCGCCGAACTCCGCCAGGGGCAGCAGGAGATCGAGGCGCCCTGGCAGGCCGACCTGGTCACCCTCATCGAGCAGGGCACCAGCACCGGCCACTTCACCCCCGGACCGGCCGCCGACCGCGCCGGCCAACTCCGCGCCCTCCTCGACGGCCTGGCCGTCCCCATCGCCATCGGCCTCCCCGGCGCCCACCACCCCACCGCCCTCACCCAGGCCACCGCCGTCGCCACCATCCTGCTCCGCACCTGAGGCACCCCGGCCACTGAGCCCTGGCCGCCTCTTCCGGTGCAGCACCCCCGGCCCGCCGGGGGTCGGGCCCCGCGCGCGGCGTGCCTCTCGGGGGAAATATGTAGACCGATCTACTGGCTGGCCATCCCGGAGAATATGTAGATCGATCTACAGATTCATCGGGCTTCTCGACCACGCCGCCACCCTGCCCGCACCAAAAGTCGGCCCAGCCGACTTCCCATGCAGCGCGCGCAGAAGTAGACCGACCGGTCTATAGATTTCTTCCCCCAGCGCACTCGCCGCTCCCGCACCAGAAGTCGGCCCAGCCGACTTCTGGTGTCCGGAGGGCCGGGGTCGGGGTCGGGGTCGGGGCCAGGGAGAACTGAGCTGCGGCCCGCCGGCAGGGCGTTCGCCCCTCGGTCCTCGGCCCTCGCCCGACCAGATGCGGGAGGGCCACGGCATCACGGCACCCGGTGCACCGGGGGGCGAACACAGATCCGGTTGAGCCAGAAGTCGGCCGGGTCGACTTCTGGCTACGCGGGGCCTGCTCTCTCAGCCCGACCCGCCTGCCCGAGAGTGCCACGCCCCCGATGAGCACCGAGCACTCGCACGGGGACTGTGCACCAGAAGTCGGGCGGATCGACTTCTGGTGTGCGGGGCTTGCTGCCCCGCCCGGCCGGCTCCGGGTCGGGAAGGGGGCGGCCCGATGGGCGGCGGGCGCCGTGGGGGGCTGCGCTGGAAGTCGGGCGGGCCGACTTCTGGTGCGATGGGGCTTGGTCATTCGGTCCAGATGGCGGCGGCGGTGCGGTCGTCGGCGTAGCCCTTGGCGCGGACTTGGACCTGGCGGAGGAAGTCGACGGTGCCCGGGGGGTGGGGGTGGGCCCAGTGGGAGGAGAGGAAGTGGGCGACCGCCGGTTCGTCGGCGATGGGGCGGGACAGGCCCGGGGTGCAGAGGAGCAGGATGTCGCCCGGGGTGGCGGGGACGAGCCGGAAGCGGAACGGGCGCGGGTCCGGCACGGGGGCCTCCGGGACGGGCGGCTGGCCGTCCGGGTGGTGGAGCAGCCGGGCCGCGTAGGCGTCGATCCAGTGGCCCGAGCGCAGCAGGTAGAGCCCGCCGGGCCCGACGCCGAAGGCGGCGCGGTAGCCGGCCGCCGGGTCCAGCGACATCAGCAGACAGTGCAGCGAGGCCGGGGACGGGCTGTCGTCCCCCTCCGTCTGGGAAGCGAGGGCCCGCAGCGGGGCGGCCGCGCCGGTGGCCAGGCGCTGGAGGCCGTAGCGCAGCCGGTCGCGGGCACCGTCGCGCAGGTCGGCGGCGAGGCCGGTCCGGCTGCGTCCGATGGTGGCGGCGAGCTGGCGGCAGGCCTCGCCCGTCCCCGCGGCGACGGCCTGCGGGGTGAGTGACTCGTCCTCGGCGCCGCCGGTGCGCTCGTAGCCGGCGAGGACGGCGAGCAGCAGCCCGTCGGGGCCGTCGCCGAACCTGGTGACCAGCAGGCTGTCCCGGCGCGGCTCGCCGCGGTAGCGGGCGGAGTCGCCGCGGACGGAGACCGCGCGCAGCACGGTCGCCCCGTACTGGGCGCCTTCGAGCGCGGTGTCCGGCACGACGGCGTCGAGGGTGTCGGGGTCGGCCTCCGGTACGGCGGTCGGTTCGGGGCCGTAGGTCGGGGGGCGTTCGCCGACGTGGGGGACGGTGGGAGGGGTCTCGGCGAGCGGGGTGCGGATGGCGAGGCGCGGGTCGGGGACCGAGGCGGGGACGGGGACGGGGGCCACGGGTTCGGGATCGGGCTGCGGCGCGTGGTCGGGTTCGGGCTCGGGCTCGGGCTCGGGGGTTGCGGCGGGGGGAGGGGTGGGGGCGGGGGCGAGCTCGGGGACGGGCTTTTCCAGGGAAACCGGGGGGACCGGGGAGACCGGGGGGACCGGGGAGACCGGGGGGACCGGGGAGACCGGGGAGACCGGGGTGGGCGGCTGCTCGGGCTCGGGCTCGGGCTCCGCCGCGGGGGGCTCGGGGGCCCGCTGGGTCTCGGTCGAGCTGCGCTGGCGCCCGATGCCGCCGGCGCCCTCGATGACGCCGAGCGCGTCGTCGAACCAGTCGTCGATGCTGTCCCGTTCGGCCGCGGGCGCCTCCGCGGGCTCGTCCACGGGCGCCTCCACAGCTTCCGCCGCGGGCTCCGGCACCGGCGGAGCGGTGCGCTGCGGCCCGATGAGTCCGGCCGCCGTGTCGAACCAGTCGTCGACGCTGCCGTCGCCCGGGTCGGCGTGCGGGGTGTCGGGGAGGGTGCCCGCCGGACCGTCGTAGACGGTGTCCCACCAGCCGTCGTCGGGCCGGGGCGGCTGTGCGGGTGCACCCTGCTTGCTCATCTGGCGGCTCCTGGTCGGTCCGTGGTCGCGCCGCCCCCGGCGGGGCCGGACTGGCGTCATTGTCTCCAAGTGCAACGACCGTGTCCGGGTTTCGGCGACAACCGGTCACCGATCGGATCATCCCGGCCACCGCGCTCACCTGCCGGTTCACGGCCGTCCGGGCAGCTGGGTGGGACGGGTGTCACCGACTCGTTCGCTCCCGTTCCGTCCCTGCTTGCCGGATGTGCCCCGAGCAGGGCGTTTCCTGGACATTGGGGGGTGTTGGCGGCCGAAAATGAGGTCCGAGGAGGGGCATCGCTTCACCCGTTCGGCTGATTAAATGTGCGCATGACCGCGTCGGCCCCGAGCTCGCCCCGACCGGGGAGGGCCGCACCGGCGGGCCGCCCGGCGGGTGTGCTGTTGGTCCTGTTGCTGGTCGCGCTGTTGTCCGCGCTGCCGTGTTCGGGCCTGGCGAAGGCGGACGCCCCCGTCCGCCCCGGCCCGGCCCCGGTGAGCGCCGTGTCCCTGGTGAGCGCCGTGTCGCTGGTGAGCGCGGCGGACGCCGTCGCGCCGGCACCGCACGCCCACGACGCCCGCGACGCCCGCGACGTCGTCCGGGCGTCCGACCACCACTGGTTCGGGGAACCGCAGGAGCACTGGATCCTGTGCACCGCCGACGGCCAGCCACCGCGCAACAACGGCTGCTCCAGCCACCCGTTCTGCCCGCAGGACGCCCAGTTGCCCAACCCGCCGCCGCATCCGCAGCCCGCCGTACTGCCGTTGGCCGTGCCGACGCCCGAGGCGCTGCCCCGGGCGGTGCCCGCGGGTCTGCTGGACGGTCCGCGCCCCGCGCCGGATCTGCACGAACTCCAGGTCCACCGGTCCTGAGCGGAACCCACCGCCGACGCTCCCGTCGGCGGGTCCGCCCTACCCCCACTACAGCCGACCGCCGCCACAGCCGTGCGCGGCGGGGACAAGGACGACCATCATGGGTTCCGCCTCCAAGCAGTCCAACAAGCCCGGTGCCAAGGGCAACGTCGACCGCCGCGCCCGGATCGCCGAGCTGCGCGCCGCCGAGCAGCGCCGCGACCGCCGCAACAAGGTGATCGCCTCGGTGGCCGCCGGTGTGCTGGTGGTCGGTGCGATCGGCACCGCCACCTGGTTCGTCATGGACCAGAACCAGAAGAAGAAGGACCGCGTGGCCGCCGCCAACGCGGACATCCCGGGCGTGAAGACCTTCGGCGACCTGAGCCGCAACCACGTCAAGGAGAAGGTCAACTACCCGATGACCCCGCCGGTCGGCGGCGACCACAACGCGGTCTGGCTGGACTGCATGGGCCACGTCTACGACCAGCCGGTCGAGAACGAGCGCGCCGTCCACTCGCTGGAGCACGGCGCGGTCTGGGTGACGTACAACGGCAAGGCCACGCCGGACGACATCAAGACCCTGTCCGACAAGGTCAAGAACACCCCGTACTCGCTGATGAGCCCGTACCCGGACGAGCAGGGCACCATCACCCTGAACGCCTGGAGCACCCAGCTGATCGTGGACAGCGCCAGCGACCCGCGGGTCAGCCAGTTCTTCACCAAGTACGTCCAGGGCAAGCAGACCCAGGAGCCCGGCGCCTCCTGCACGATGGGGCAGATGTGACCGCCGAGGGGGCCCGCCCGGAGGACGTCCCGGCGGCGGAGGCCGAATCGGCCGGGGTCGCGGACGCGGCCGGGGCCGGGGCCGGGGCCGGGACGACGGAGCCGACCGGCCGGCCGGGCCGTCGGCGGATGTGGTGGCCGGCCGCGCTGGCCGCCGCGGTGGCGCTGGCGCTCGGGGTGCCGGCCCTGGTGGCGGGTTCGACCACGGCCTCCGGCTCCTCCTCGGTCGCCGTCCCGGCCGACGACTCGCCCGAGGCCGGGTTCGCCCGTGACATGGCGACCCACCACCAGCAGGCGGTCGACCTGTCGTTCATCGTCCGGGACCGCACCAGCGACGAGCCGACCCGCACCCTCGCCTTCGACATCATCAACACCCAGGCCAACCAGCGCGGGATGATGATGGGCTGGATCGACCAGTGGGGGCTGTCGCAGCACTCGCCGGCCAAGCCGATGGCGTGGATGAGGATGGGCCACGACTACCAGGCCCACGACGGTTCGCTGATGCCCGGCATGGCCACCAACACCCAGATGGCGAAGCTGCGTTCGCTCAGCGGGCGGGACGCCGAGGTGTACTACCTGCAGCTGATGATCGAGCACCACAAGGGCGGCGTCGAGATGGCCCAGGGGTACGTCGACATGGCGAAGAACGACGTCGAGAAGCGGCTCGCCCAGTCGATGGTGGTCGCCCAGACCTCCGAGGTGGAGCTGATGACCGACATGCTCAAGGAGCGCGGCGCCGCCCCCGGCGTCCCCGCGTCCTGACACCCGCTGGTCCTGCTGCTGTTCCTCTGTTCCCGCTGTTCCCGTCGGTCCCGCTGTTCCCTCGTTGTCACGTTCCCTCCGTTCTCCCGGACGGCCGGGGCGCGCGGGCGGTCCCGTACCGGCCCGCACCGCGCCCCGGCCGTCCGCCGTTCCACAGCACCTGGAGTTCCCGCATGACCCCTCAAGCGCCCTGGCTGATCGTCGGACTGGGCAACCCCGGCCCCTGGTTCCGGACGACCCGGCACAACGCGGGGTTCCTGACCGTGGACCGGCTGGCCGAACGGCACCGCGCCCGGTTCCGGCGGCGCGGGATCGGCGGCACGGTCGCGGAGATCGAACTGGACGGGCGGCGGGTGCTGCTGGCCAAGCCGCAGTGGTTCATCAACCTGTCCGGTCGGCCGGTGTCCGGCCTGATGCGCCGGTACGGGGTACCGGTGGAGCACCTGGTGATCGTCCAGGACGACCTGGACTTCGCCTACGGCTCCGGCAAGTTGAAGCGCGGCGGCGGGCCGGGCGGGCACAACGGGGTCCGTTCGGTGGGTGACGTGCTCGGCACCCGGGACTTCATCCGGCTGCGCTTCGGCATCGGCCGCCCACCGAAGGGACAGAGTGTCGGCGACTACGTGCTCAAGAAGTTCACGGACGAGGAACTGGCCGCGATGCCAGAGGTGTTGGAGCGCTGCGCGAACGCCCTGGAGACGCTGGTGCGGCTCGGCCTGAACCGGGCCCAGGATGCCCTGAACATCAGCGCGCCCTGAGGCCCTCCGGGCCGCCGGGGCCCCTCCGCCCGGGGCCGTGCGGGTCGAAGCCCGCTCGGTCCGGGCCGTCCCGGCGCGCGGTCGGGCGGGTCAGAGCGACGGCCGCCACCGCGACCGCCGCGAGGGCGACCAGCACCGTCCGCCCACCGGACGCCGCGCCCGCCAGGTGGACACCGAGGACCGACAGCGCCATGCCCAGCGCCGTACCGAGGCTGCGCGCCATGTTCACCATGCCGCCGCCGACGGCCGAGCACTCCGCCGGGACCGCCCGCATCACCAGGGCGTTGTTGGCCGGCAGCAGCAGCCCCAGCCCGTAGCCGGCCACCAGCAGCGGGGCCGCCACCGCCGCGCCCGAGGCGGGCAGCACGGCGAACAGCAGCAGTCCGGCGGCGGCGAGGCCGGCCCCGGCGCGGCACCGGGCGACGTCCGACCAGCCCCGGGGCAGCAATCCGCCGCCGACCGTCGCGGCGACCGCGAACGCGGCGGGCAGCAGGGTGACCACCAGGCCGGCGGCCGCCGTCGAGACGCCCGCGCCGGTGAGCAGCACCGGGCCCAGTACGAGCGGGCAGAACAGCAGCAGGTAGCCGATCAGCGCGACCACCAGCCCGGACCGCACACCCCGGGTGTTGACCAGCCCGGGTGCCAGGACCGGCCTGGCCGCCCGCCGCTCCTGGCGCACCAGTGCCAGGGTGAGCACCGCGGCGGCCGCCAGCAGGACGACCACGGCCCAGCCGGGCAGCGGCAGGCCGGAGGCGGTGGAGAGGGCGAGCAGCAGCGAGGTGGTCGCGCCGGTGAGGAGCAGCATGCCGGGCAGGTCGAAGCGGGGCTCGGAGGGCGTGCGGCGTGCAGAGCCTCGGGGTACGGAACCGCGAGGTGCGGGAACGGTGGTGGGGACGGTGGTCGGCCCGTCGGCCGCGGTCCGGGTGCGGGGCAGCAGGTACCAGCCGGCCACGATGCCGAACAGCGCGATCGGCACGTTGACCCAGAACACCCACTGCCAGGAGGCGTGTTCCACCAGCAGCCCGCCGAGGCTCGGCCCCAGTGCCAGCCCGAGCCCCTGGGCGGCGGCCTGGATGCCGAGCGCGCGCCGCATCGCGTGCTCGGGGACACCGCGGGCGACCAGGGCGACGCTGTTGGCCTGCATCATCGCGGCGCCGACGGCCTGTACGGCCCGGCAGCCGACCAGGATCCACAGGCTGCCGGCGAGTCCGGCGCCGAGGGAGGAGAGGCCGAAGACGGCGAAGCCGCCGATGTACATGGTCTTGCGGCCGACCAGGTCGGACAGCCAGCCGACCGGTGCCAGCAGGGCGACCAGGACGAGCAGGTAGGCGAGGGCGACCCATTCGACGGCGGCGAAACCCGCGCCGAAGTGGCGGCCGAGGGCGGGGAAGACCAGGGCGATGACGCTGGCGTCGAGCTGGCCGAGGAAGGCACCGAGACAGACCGTGCCGACGGCCAGCCAGTGGGCGTGGCGCCAGCCGGCTATGCCGCGGGGCCGGGCCCGCTCGGTGAGCAGGCGCGCGGTGAAGGCGGTGGCGTTCATGCCACGAATATATCGGATGCAGATATGTTCTTGCTACGACTTGCTCGCCCTGCGATACGAAACATCTCGCAGGGCGCCCACCCCGCGTCCGAGGACCGGACAGCGCCCCGGGAACGCCCCGTACCAGGCGATACGCTGTCCGCCATGCCGTCGTCACCACACGTTCCCGACCCCGCCACCGAAAGCCCCGACCCGGCGGTCGAGCACGCCCGGCGGCTGACCGACACCGTCACCCGGCTGCGCCGCGCCCTGCGCAGCAGCATCCGCACCGACTACCCCTGGGAGTCCCTGCCGATGGCGCAGGTCGAACTCCTCCAGACGCTCGCCGCCGCCCCGCTCCGGGTCGGCGAACTCGCCGCCCGCCAGCGGCTCGCCCCCAACACCGTCAGCGGCCTGGTCGGCAAGCTCCTGGAAGCCGGCTTCGTCGACCGCCAGGCCGACCCCGGCGACCGGCGCACCGCCCGCATCGCCCTCACCCCCGCCGGACGGCTCCAGCTCGACGACTGGCAGCACGCCCACGAACGCCGCATCGCCACCGCCCTCAGCACCCTGGACCCGGCCGACCGCGCGACCGTCGTCCACGCCCTGCCCGCGCTGGACCGGCTCGCCCGCGCCCTCGCCCAGCCCGGGGCGGTCGGCCCCGAGGGGCCCGCGGGCGGGTGAAAACCGCTGGTGGACGGGGTCCGGCGGGCGCTACCGTCCCCGGCATGACCATCACCGAGGTACAGCTCGAACCCTGGACGGACGCCGACCTCGCGCTGCTGCGCCGGGTGAACACCCCGGAGATGAAGAAGCACGTCGGCGGGCCGGAGACGGAGGAGCAGCTGCTCGTCCGGCACGGGCGCTACCTGGACTTCGTCCCGTCCGGGCTGGGCTGCATGTACCGGATCGTGCTGCTGCCCGAGGGCGAGGCCGTCGGCACGGTCGGCTACGGCACCCGCAGCTGGGACGGCGGGACCGTGCACGAGATGGGGTGGAACGTGCTGCCCGAGCACCAGGGGCGCGGCATCGCCGTGACCGCCACCCGGGCCGCCGTCGCCGCCGCCCGGCGCGAGGCCGCGCACCGCTTCCTGCACGCCTTCCCCTCGGTGGACAACCCCGCCTCCAACGCGGTCTGCGCGAAGGCCGGGTTCACGCTGCTCGGCGAGACGGAGTTCGAGTTCCCGCCCGGTCGGTTCATGCGCAGCAACAACTGGCGGGTGGACCTGCGGGGTTGAGACCTGCGGGGTTGAGACCTGCGGGGGGTGGGGCCTGCGGGGTTGAGGCCTCCGGGCACGGGTGTCTCAGAAGAGGGTGCCGCTCTCCAGCTCCAGCAGCCAGCGCTTGCGGTCCACACCCGCGGCGAACCCGGTGAGCGCGCCGCCGGCGCCGAGCACCCGGTGGCAGGGGCGCACGATCAGCAGCGGGTTGGCACCCACCGCGCCGCCGACCGCCCGGACCGTCCGCGGCGACTGCCCGGCCAGTTCGGCGAGTTGGCCGTAGGTCACGGTCGTGCCGTACGGGATCTCGTCCAGCGCGGCCCAGATCCGGCGGCGGAACTCGGTGCCCTCGGGGGCGAGCGGGAAGTCGAAGGTGGTGCGGTCGCCCTTGAAGTAGGCGGTCAGCTGGGCGACCGGCTCGGCCAGGGCCTCGGGGTCGTACTCCCAGTCGTCGGCGGGCTCGGCCAGCGCGTACTTCTGCCCGGGCGCGGTGACCGTGGCCAGGGCCGCGGGACCGCCGTCCTCGGGCAGCACGCCGCTGAGCAGCAGCGGGCCGAACGGGCTCTCCATGGTGGTGTAGACGGTGGTGCTCATGCCGGGTCGTTCTCCGTTCCGGTGTTCGTGCTGGTGCTGGTGCTGGTGCTGGTGCTGAGGATGGTGCTGGTGCTGTCGGCGCTCGCGGGACCGGCCCACAGGCGGTGGACGGCGTAGGAGCGCCACGGGGCCCAGGCCTCGGCGGCGTGGGCGGCGGCCTTGGCGTCGCCGGGGGCGCCGAGCCGGAGGAGGCCGTGCTTGACGCCGATGTCGGTCGGGAGGAAGACGTCGGGGTCGGCGAGGGCGCGCATCCGCAGGTAGCCGACCGTCCAGGGGCCGATGCCGGGCAGCGCCAGCAGCCGGGTGGCGGCCTCCTCCCGGTCGACGCCGCCGTCCAGGCGCACCACGCCCTCCGCCAGCGCGGCGCACAGGCCGGTGAGCGCCCGGCGGCGGGCCGCGGGCATCGCGAAGTCCTCCGGGTCGGCGGTGGCCAGCACCGCTGCCGAGGGGAAGAGCAGTCGCAGTCCGCCGCTCGGCTCGGGCAGCGCGGCACCGTACTTCTCCGCGAGCCGGCCCGCCAGGGTGCGGGCGGCGCCGACGGTGATCTGCTGGCCGAGCACGGCACGGACGGCGAGCTCGTGCGGCTCCACGTGGCCGGGCGAGCGCAGGCCGGGGCGCTCGCGGACCAGCGGGCCGAGCACCGGATCGGCGCCGAGCTGCTCGTCCACGGTGTCCGGGTCGGCGTCCAGGTCGAACAGGCCGCGCAGGCGCTGGACGGCGGTCGGCAGGTCGCGCAGGTCGGCGAGCAGCAGGCGGCAGTCGAGCCAGCCGCGGGTGCGCGGGTCCTGCGGTGCCAGGCCGTCGACCTCGGCGATGCCGTGCCCGTACGGGAGCGCGAGGGTGCGCCGGTAGGTGCGCACACCGGGGCGCGCGCCGGGTACCACCTCCTCCACGCCGGGGACGGCGCGCAGCTCCAGGAAGTCGATCAGGTGGTCGCTGTCCAGCGCGCCGCGGTAGGCCAGGCGCAGGGTGAGCCCGCCGGCCGGGGTCGCCGTGCGGCGGCCGGACACCACCTCGGCGCGCAGGCCGCTGGGGGTGCGGTCGTAGACCTCGCGCACGGTGTCGTTGAACTGGCGGACGGAGGCGAAGCCGGCCGCGAACGCGATGTCGGTGACGGGGAGTTCGGTGGTCTGCAGGAGCAGCCGGGCGGTCTGGGCGCGGCGGGCCCGGGCCAGCGCGATCGGGCCGGCGCCGAGCTCGGCAGTGAGCTGGCGCTGGAGCTGCCGGGCGCTGTAGCCGAGGCGGTCGGCCAGGCCCGCGACGCCCTCGCGGTCCACCACGCCGTCGCCGATCAGGCGCATCGCGCGGCCGACCAGGTCGGCGCGGTGGTTCCACTCCGGGGAGCCCGGCACCGAGTCCGGGCGGCAGCGGCGGCAGGCTCGGAAGCCTGCGCCCTGGGCGGCCGCGGCGCTGGGGTAGAAGCGGCAGTTGGCACGTTTGGGGGTCACGGCGGGGCAGCTCGGCCGGCAGTAGATGCCGGTGGAGGTGACCGCCGTGAAGAAGATGCCGTCGAAGCGGGCGTCGCGGCTGTCCACGGCTCGGTACCGAATGTCGTCGTCGATCACGTTGTCCAGTTTGCGGGATCGGACGAGGGGTGACTGGCGGGAATCGGACATTGCCGTTGGGGGCTTCCCCCTCCCCCCTCCCCCACCCTCCCGCCGCCACCACCCACCACCCACCCACACACCCACCACCGGGCCCGGCTCCATACCCGGCTCCATACCGGGCCCCGCCCGGCCCCGCCCGGCTCGCACGGCTCCGCCTCGGCCCGTCCCCGCACTGGCCGGCCGCCAGCCGACCGGTCAGTGCGGGGCGTCACGCCCGGGCTCGCCGGGCGGACGCTGGGCCATGGAGCTGCTGAACCGCTGCGCCGAGGACGGATCCGGTCAGCGCTTCACCGGACCGCCTGCCGCACGCATCGACTTGGTGATCGCCTTCCACTTGTTCAGCCGGGCCTTGGCGACCCGGGCGTCGGTGCGCGAGGCGATCCACTCGTTCTCGCGCTGGAGCTTGAGGTAGCTGTCCATCCGGCGCTGCGGCAGGGTGCCGTCCTCCAGCGCCGCGCGGACCGCGCAGCCGGGCTCGGTGTGATGGCTGCAGTCGTGGAAGCGGCAACCCTCGGCCAGCTCGGCTATGTCGGCGAAGGCCAGGTCCACCCCCTCGCCACCGTAGAGGCCGACCTCGCGCAGCCCGGGGGTGTCGATGAGCACGCCCCCGCCGGGCAGCGGTATCAGCTCGCGGGTGGTCGTGGTGTGGCGCCCCTTCTGGTCGACCTCGCGGGCTTCCTGGACGGTCATCACGTCGGCGCCGACCAGCGCGTTGGTGAGCGTGGACTTGCCCACGCCGGACTGGCCGATCAGCACCGTGGTGCCGGGGGCGCAGGCACGGAGCACGTCGATGCCCTCGCCGCTCTCCGCGCTGACCACCAGCACGGTGACGCCCGGTGCGACGGATTCGACGTCGGCCCGGATGAACTCGGCGTCGTCGACCAGGTCGGCCTTGGTGAGGACGACCAGCGGTTCAGCGCCGGACTCCCAGGCCAGGGCCAGGAAGCGCTCGATCCGCCCGAGGTCGGGATCGGCCGCGAGCGAGGCGGCGATCAGTACGGTGTCGACGTTGGCCGCCAGCACCTGGCCGTCGGAGCGCTTGCCGGCCACCTTGCGGATGATCGCGGTGGAGCGCGGCAGCAGCGCGGAGACGGCGGCCATCGGCTGGGCGTGCAGGTCGACGGCGGCCCAGTCGCCCGTGCAGGGGCAGTTGATCATGTCGGCGTCGCCCACCGGCCGGGTGTCGAGCCGGACGGTGCGCAGCTCGCCCGTCTCCGGGTCGGCCAGGACGGCGTCGCACTGGCCGCGGTCGACCCGGGTGATGCGGGCGGGGAGCAGGCCGGCCTCGGCGAGCGGGACGAAGAGCTCGTCGAGCTCGGGCGTCCAGCCGTAGCGGGCCAGCGGGGAACTCTCGGTGGGGAAGGAGGAGGAGAACAGCGAAGTGGAGGCAGCGTTGAACAACGCAGTGGCCCTTCGGGAGGAGATGGTCCCGGCGGGCTACGGCTGGCGCGGAAGGCTCAGCCGGCGGCCGGGAAGAGGAGGTGAACGCGCGTGCTGCCCAGGGCAGCTATCGGGGCGACAACGACCACGGGGTTCACCTCCTGCTCTCTACTCCTCGGGCGGCCCAATGGCCCCCGAACCGATGTGTCACACGCTAGCGGGGCGGGCGGTTGGGGCCAACCTATTTTTGACCTGCGGAAATGCGGCAGGGAGGGGTTGCAGCGGGCCAACATTGGCCCGGCCGCAGGACGGCGCACGACGGACGATGCGCGACGGACGACAGACGACGCACGACGGACGACAGAGGACCCACGACGCACGACGCACGACGCACCGACCCGCCGCTACCCCCCGTAGCGGTGCTTGAGGTTCGGGTCGTCCAGCCACCACGGCCGCATCCCGCCCTCGTCCTCCTCCGGCCGCCCCGCCGCCCGGTCCTGCGCGGCCTGCGCCTCGAAGCGGGCGTCCAGCTCGGCGTCCACGGCCTTGATCTCCTCGCGCCCCTGCACCACCATCCGCCGCACCAGCGCGGCCAGGAACGGCAGGCCGACGAGGTCGCCCAGCACCCAGAAGGCGTTGCCGCCCCAGGTCTGGTCCTGCGCCAGGCTCGGCCCCCAGGGCCGCCCGAGCGCCACGTAGTAGTGCTCGGCGACGAGGTGCCCGCCGTAGATCAGCACGATCCCGAGCCCCGCGTCGAAGATCACCTCGGCGAAGGTGATGAACAGCCCGACCAGGTGCGGGTACTCGTGCCCGACCGGGTCGAGCTGCAGTCGCGGCCAGAAGTAGGCGAGGCCCAGCAGCACCAGCGCCAGGTGCAGCACCAGGTTGCCGACGCCGCTGGAGACCGACCACTCGTACCAGGGCGTGAAGTAGAGGAGCCACGGCGGCGCCATCAGCAGCGCGGTGGAGACCGCGGGGAACATCAGCACCTTGGAGGGCCGGCTGCGCAGCGCCCGCAGGATCCGCTCCCGCCGGTGCTCCGGCGAGGACCGGACCAGCAGCGAGACGGGGGCGCCGAGCGCGAGCAGCAGCGGGACGACCATGAGCAGCAGCACGACCTGCACGGCCCGGTCGGTGAACAGGACGCGCTCGTACACCCCGAGGCCGGAGCAGGTGCACCAGATCCACAGCAGCAGCCCGCCGAGGAAGGCCGCGGTGCGGGTGGGCTGCCAGCGGGCGCCGTCGCCGCGGTTCGCGGTGCGCACCGCGGCCAGGTACCAGCCGCCGAGCAGCAGCGACAGGGCGAGCACCACCGGTTCGAAGGTCCAGGAGGTGGCCAGGTCGGACCACTGCCACGCGGGCGGTCCGCCGTACGCGAGCACCCGGGCCCCGTCGGCCAACCCGCCGGCCAACGCGCCGTCCACCGCGCCGTTCATCCGTCCGCCCACCTCATCCCTACCGCCGCAGGGGCCGCGGCGCCCGGCCATGATGGCCTTCCCGACGCCGTCCGCCGCAGCCGGGGCCCACCTCTATACCCGGACCTGAACAAAGCTTTGCCAAAGCCGAACAAAGCTTTGCCCAGGCAAAGTTCTGCCCATGGCGACCCCGGAGGCGCAACCGGCGCGAGCCCGCTCCCGTCTGGCAGGATGCACCGTCGGCGATACCGGCCACGTGGGTGACAGCAAGGGGACGACAAGAGGTGCAAAGCACTGCACGCGGCGAGGGCCGGCGGCTGGCCGCGCGCCACCGCAACATCGAGCTGGGCCTGCTGGCGCTCGCGGTGGCCGTCTGCCTGGCCGGACACATCGACGCCTCGCTGGCGATGACCGACAAGCTGCCGCCCGGGCTCCTCGTCCACGGCCTGTCCCTCGGCGCGCTGGTCGCGGTGGCGCACCTGGCGGTGCGCCGGTTCGCACCGTACGCGGACCCGCTGATCCTGCCGCTGGGCGTGTTCCTGACCGGCTTCGGGCTGGTGCTGCTGGACCGGCTGGACTTCAGCTACAAGGCCGCGCACGCCGCCAAGGGCGACTACCAGAAGCTCCCGGCCGCGCCGGGCCAGCTGATGTGGACGTTCATCGCGGTGGCGGCGGCGCTCGCGCTGATCGTCTTCGTCAAGCACCACCGCTTCTTCCAGCGCTACGTCTACGTGCTGATGGCGGGCGCGCTGATCCTGCTGACCGCGCCGATCTTCTCGCCGACCGACAGCTTCGGCGCCAAGCGCTGGATCAAGCTCCCCGGGCTGCCCTCCTTCGAGCCGGACGAGTTCGTGAAGGTCGCGATCACGATCTTCTTCGCGGGCTACCTGATGGCCTCCCGGGACGCCCTGGCACTGGCCGGGCGGAAGGTCTGGGGGATGACCCTCCCGCGCGGGCGGCACGCCGGACCGGTGCTGGCGATCTGGGCGGTCAGCCTGATGGTGCTGATCTTCGAACGCGACCTGGGCACCTCGCTGATCTTCTTCGGCGTCTTCGTCGTGATGCTGTACGTGGCGACCGAGCGCACCAGCTGGGTGGTGCTCGGCCTGCTGATGGCGGTCGGCGGCGCGGCCGTGGTCGGCACCGTGGAGCCGCACGTGCACGGACGCGTCGAGGCCTGGCTGCACCCGCTCGACTACTTCCCCCCGGTCAACAACCAGGCGATCTCCGCACAGCCCGCCGAGGCGCTGTTCAGCCTCGGCACCGGACACATGACCGGGACCGGCCTGGGCTCCGGCCGGCCGTGGCTGATCGGCTTCGCCGGGC
Organism: Kitasatospora sp. NPDC059160; assembly: GCF_042755465.1. Taxonomy (NCBI): domain Bacteria; kingdom Bacillati; phylum Actinomycetota; class Actinomycetes; order Kitasatosporales; family Streptomycetaceae; genus Kitasatospora; species Kitasatospora sp. NPDC059160. The sequence continues at coordinate 39,053 of NZ_JBHZCN010000032.1, forward strand.
GCAGCGACTTCATCTTCACCACCATCGGCGAGGAACTGGGCCTGGCCGGGGTGACCGCGATCCTGCTGGTGTACGTGCTGCTGATCCAGCGCGGGCTGCGCACCGCGGTCGGCCTGACCGACCCGTTCGGCAAGCTGCTGGCCACCGGCCTGTCGGCGGCCCTCGCACTGCAGGTGTTCGTGGTGGTCGGCGGCGTGAGCGGGCTGGTCCCGCTGACCGGCAAGGCGCTGCCCTTCCTGGCGGCCGGCGGTTCCTCCCTACTGGCGAACTGGCTGATGGTCGCCCTGCTGATCAAGCTGAGCGACTCCTCGGGGCGCACCGCCATGGACCCGGCCCCGACCAGCCCGGAGCCGCTCCCGGCGCAGGCCGTCCCGGCCGAGCGGGCGGCGGCCGGCACCCCGGCCTCCGCCGCCCCGGGCGGGACCCTGGGGGCGGGCGAACCGCTGGCCGCGGGCCTGGACGCGCTGCCGGGCACCGGGCCCGACCCGGCGGGCCCGTCGTCCGCGCCGTCCGCGCCGCCCGGCCCCGGCCACGCGGACCCGGGCGCCCCCACCGAGCTGCGCCCCTCCTTCGGCCACGCGCCCGGCGCGCCCCGGCCCGACGGACCGCAGCACGGCGGAACGCTGCCCGGCACCCCCCAGTACGGCGGTCCGCAGTTCGGCGGTCCGCAGCACGGTGGAGCGCAGGCGTCGTACGGCTACCCGCCGATCAACGAGCAGTCCACCCACGGCTACGGCCACCCGCAGCAGCCCCCGTACCCGCAGAACCCGACGATCGGCTGACCCCACCGGCACACCCCGGCCCCACCGGCACCCACCGGCACACCCCGCCGGCCGGCCGTCAAGGTGCCGTCAAGGTGCCCCAGGCCCCCGCCGACCGGCCCGGACCGCCCTCGGCACGATTCGTACACAAGTCGAACACCGGCCGACCGCCGTCAGCGCAACCGACAACGCGGCCGGCAACGCGGAGGGCCTCCCCCGCACCCGCGAGGGAGGCCCTGCCCGTACGAAGCCGCCGCCACGGCCGTGCCACTAGCGCGCCGCTACCGCTGCTCCCACGGCGGCCGCGGCGGGTACCCCGGCACCTGCTCCGCCCCCGGCCCCGCCCCCGGCCCCGCCCCCGGCCCCGCACCCGGTCCCGCACCCGCCCCCGGCCGCTCCGGCGGCGGTGGGGAGGGCCGGTCGCTGTCCGGCGGCGGCGGGGCGGGCCGGTGGTGCGGCCCGGGCCGAGCGGTGAGCCGCGCGCGCACGTTGTCGGCGGCCAGCACGTCGGCCCACCGCTCGGGGTACTCGGCGGGCACGTCGACGTCGTCGCCGTCCTCCTCGCCCCACTCCTCCTCGACGCCCTCGGCCAGGCCGAGTTCGCGGGCGCGCCGGGCCCGTTCGACGGCCCGGCGGGCGGCGACCTCGCGGACCACCGCGGCGGCCGCCTCCTCGTGGGCGCGCTCGTTCTCGGCGCGGGCGTCGGCGGTCTCCAGGGTGGGCCAGCGGCGGTCTATGGCGGCGTTCATGGCGGCGCCGATGAGTACGGCGAGGGCCACCACGAAGATCCACAGCAGGACGGCCACCGGCGCGGCCAGCGAGCCGTACACCGAGGGGCCCTCGACCGAGCTGACCAGGTAGAGCCGCAGGCCGACGCTGCAGAAGACGAGCACCACCAGGGCGACCAGCGCGCCGGGGATGTCCTCGCGCCAGGGCGTGGAGACCGGCACGGCCAGGTGGTAGAGGGTGGTGAGGGAGACGATCAGCAGCAGGATGGCGACCGGCCAGTAGGCGGCGCCGACGAGTCCGGCGGCGCCGGGGACGGCGTTCTCGACCAGTCCGGGCCCGGCCATCAGCAGCGGCAGCACCAGTGAGCCGATCACCAGGGCGCCGAGGTAGAGGCCGAGCGACAGCAGCCGGGTCTTGACGATGCCGCGCTTGCCGTCCAGCCCGTACATGACGGTGATGGTGTCGATGAAGATGTAGAGGGCCCTGGAGCCGGACCACAGCGACAGCAGGAAGCCGATCGAGATCAGGTCGGGCCGGGCCTGGTCGAAGACCTGGCTGAGCAGCGGTTTGACGACCTCGTTGACGGAGGAGTCGGACAGGACCGTTCCGGAGGCCGAGACGATGTCGTGCTTGAGCCGCTCGATGGTGCCCGCGCCGAGGAACCCGTCGAGGTAGCCGAGGGTGGCGGCGAGGCCGAGCAGCAGCGGCGGGATGGACAGCAGGGTGAAGAAGGCCGCCTCGGCGGCGAGGCCGGTGACCCGGTACTCGACGCAGGTGTTGGTGGTGTCCTTGACCAAGTCCCACGCCGTGCGGCGCCACAGGCCCTGTTTGGCCGCGCGCCGGGAGCCCTTGCCCCGGCGCCGGGAGGGCCGTTCGGGGTTCGGTCTGCTCGTATCGCCTGCTGCTTGCACAGGGCTAACGGTATCGGGCCGGGTCGCTCCGGTTGATCTCCCCCGGGGTGCGGGCGCGTGCGCCCCGGCCGTGCGGGCTGCCGTCCGGGCACGTGCGCACCGCCGCGTCGGCCGCCGCACCGGACCGCGGTCCGAGCGCCCGTCAGGAGGCCCGGCCGGGAGCGGCGGGAACGCCCGGGCGTCCCAGATGCCGAAACTCCGGAGTCCAGTATGCGGATGTTAGTGGACCGCGAGTCCCGCGCCGTGCGAATCTCTTGCCATGCCTAGCGCCGGAACCACCCTAGTAGGTCGACTCCACGTCGATCTCCTTCGCGTGTCCAGCGCCATCTGTCCGGTGACCTGAGCTCCCACCCCGCCGCACCACCGCACCCGGCGCCGTCCACCCCGCCATCCCCGCACGAGCGGATGCGCAGGCGCCCGCCCGGCCCGGTCAGCTGCTCTCCCGGCCCTGAGAAACCCGCAGGTCACAGCAGCGATCGCACGGCCGAGCACGCCCCGCGACCCACCCGGCGCCAGCGCCACCTGCCCAGAAGGACTTCACCATGGCCACCTCTCCCGAGACTGCCGAGCCCACGGCCGACCGCCCGGTCGCGCCCCGCCCCGCCGCGGCTCGCAAGGTGACCCGCCACCGCGGCGAGGGCCAGTGGGGCATGGGGCACTTCACCCCGCTGAACGCCAACGAGCAGTTCAAGAAGGACGACGACGGTCTCAATGTGCGGACACGTATTGAGACGATCTACGCGCACCGGGGCTTCGACTCGATCGACCCCGCCGACCTGCGCGGCCGGATGCGCTGGTGGGGGCTCTACACCCAGCGCAAGGAGGGCATCGACGGCGGCAAGACCGCGATCCTGGACCCGCACGAGCTGGACGCCGAGTACTTCATGCTCCGGGTGCGCATCGACGGCGGCCGGCTGACCGTCGCCCAGCTGCGCGCGGTCGCCGAGGTCTCCGAGCAGTACGCCCGGGGCACCGCCGACCTGACCGACCGGCAGAACATCCAGTACCACTGGATCCGGATCGAGGACGTCCCGGCGATCTGGCAGAAGCTGGAGGCCGTCGGCCTGTCCACCACCGAGGCCTGCGGCGACACCCCGCGCGTCATCCTCGGCTCGCCGGTGGCCGGCATCGCCGAGGACGAGATCATCGACGGCACCCCGGCCATCGAGGAGATCCAGCGCCGCTTCATCGGCAACAAGGACTTCTCCAACCTGCCGCGCAAGTTCAAGAGCGCGGTCTCCGGCTCCCCGCAGCTGGACGTCGCCCACGAGATCAACGACGTCGCCTTCGTCGGCGTGGTCCACCCCGAGCACGGGCCCGGCTTCGACCTGTGGGTCGGCGGCGGCCTGTCCACCAACCCCAAGCTCGGCGTGCGCCTGGGCGCCTGGGTCCCGCTGGACGAGGTCGCCGACGTCTACGGCGGTGTCATCGGCATCTTCCGCGACTACGGCTACCGGCGCCTGCGCAACCGCGCCCGGCTCAAGTTCCTGGTCGCCGACTGGGGCGTGGAGAAGTTCCGTCAGGTCCTGGAGGACGAGTACCTGAAGTACCGCCTCGTCGACGGGCCCGCCCCGGCCGAGCCCGCCGCCCGCTGGCGCGACCACGTCGGCGTCCACAAGCAGCAGGACGGCCGCTACTACATCGGCTTCGCCCCGCGCGTCGGCCGGGTCGACGGCAAGCTGCTCGGCCGGATCGCCGACCTCGCCGCCGCCCACGGCAGCGACCGGCTGCGCACCACCGCCGAGCAGAAGATGCTGGTCCTCGACATCGCCGAGGAGCACGTCGACTCGGTGGTGGCCGGCCTGGAGGAGCTCGACCTGCGGGTCACCCCCTCGCCGTTCCGCCGCGGCACCATGGCCTGCACCGGCATCGAGTACTGCAAGCTCGCCATCGTCGAGACCAAGGAGCGCGGGCGCACCCTGATCGACGAACTGGAGCAGCGCCTGCCGGAGTTCGCCGAGCCGCTGACCATCAACATCAACGGCTGCCCGAACGCCTGCGCCCGGATCCAGGTCGCCGACATCGGCCTCAAGGGCCAGCTGGTCACCGACGAGCACGGCGAGCAGGTCGAGGGCTACCAGGTCCACCTGGGCGGCGCGCTCGGCCTGGAGGCCGGCTTCGGCCGCAAGGTCCGCGGCCTCAAGGTCACCAGCGCCGGCCTGCCCGACTACGTCGAGCGCGTGCTGACCCGCTACCAGGCCGACCGCGCCGAGGGCGAGCGCTTCGCCCAGTGGACGGCCCGCGCCACCGAGGAGCAGCTGTCGTGAGCGAGCGCAGCGAGCGAACCGGTAGGCAGGGCGTTGTTCGCGAAGCGAACGCCGAGCGGAGCGAGGTGGGCGATGAGTGAGCGAGCCGCGCCGTTCTTCTGCCCGTACTGCGGGGACGAGGACCTGCGCCCGTCCGAGGCCGGCCACGGCGCCTGGGAGTGCCACGGCTGCCGCCGCGCCTTCCAGTTGAAGTTCCTCGGCCTGCTGTCACCGACCAACGGGGGTGCGTCGCATGACCGACCGGGCCACGACTGACCACGAGGAGCTCGCCGTCCGGGCCGGCCGCGAGCTGGAGGAGGCCACCCCGCAGGAGGTGCTGCGCTGGGCCGCCGACACCTTCGGCGAGCGGTTCTGCGTCACCTCCTCGATGGAGGACGCGGTGGTAGCCCACCTCGCGTCCTCGGTGTTCCCGGGGGTGGACGTGGTGTTCCTGGACACCGGCTACCACTTCCCGGAGACCATCGGGACCAGGGACGCGGTCGCCGCGACCATGCCGGTCAACGTCATCACGCTCACCCCGCTGAGGACGGTCGCCGAGCAGGACGCCGAGCACGGGCCGCGGCTGCACGACCGCGACCCGGACCTGTGCTGCGCGCTGCGCAAGGTCGAGCCGCTCAACCGCGGCCTGGCCGGCTACGACGCGTGGGCGACCGGGCTGCGCCGCGACGAGTCCCCGACCCGGGCGAACACGCCGGTGGTCTCCTGGGACCCGAAGCGCCGCAAGGTCAAGATCGCCCCGATCGCCCGCTGGACGCAGCAGGACGTGGACGCCTACGTCGCCGCGAACGGCGTGCTGCTCAACCCGCTGCTGTGGGAGGGCTACCCGTCCATCGGCTGCTCGCCGCTGTCCTGCACCCGCAAGCCGGGCGAGGGCGAGGACGCCCGGGCCGGCCGCTGGTCCGGCTCCGGCAAGACCGAGTGCGGCATCCACCTCTGAGGCCCCCGGCCTCCTGACCGTCCGTCAACCACCGTGTAAGGAAAGAACCGTGACAGCTCACACCCCGGCCGCCGACGGAGCCGCAGAGGCGGCCCCCGCGGCCGCCCCCTGCGAGCGCGGCGCCACCGTGTGGCTGACCGGGCTGCCGAGCGCGGGCAAGACCACCCTGGCCTTCGCACTGGCCGGGCGGCTGCGCGCCGAGGGCCACAAGGTCGAGGTGCTGGACGGCGACGAGATCCGCGAGTTCCTCTCCAAGGGCCTCGGCTTCTCCCGCGAGGACCGGCACACCAACGTCACCCGGATCGGCTTCGTCGCCGAGAAGCTCGCCGCCAACGGCGTCAAGGTGCTCGCCCCGGTGATCGCCCCGTTCGCCGACTCCCGCACCGCGGTGCGCGAGCGGCACGCCGCGGCCGGCACCGAGTTCCTGGAGATCCACGTCGCCACCCCGGTCGAGCTGTGCGCCGAACGGGACGTCAAGGGCCTGTACGCCAAGCAGGCCGCCGGGGAGATCTCCGGCCTGACCGGCGTCGACGACCCGTACGAGGCCCCGGCCGCACCGGAGTTGCGCCTCCAGACGCAGGGCCGCGCGGTCGCCGAGTCCGCCGCCGAGCTGCACGCCTTCCTGACCGAGAGGGGTCTGGCATGACCACCGCGACCGACAGCCCGGTCCGCACCCAGGACGCCGGCCAGGATTCAGGGGGGCCCTTCGCGCTGTCCCACCTGGACGCGCTGGAGGCCGAGTCGGTGCACATCTTCCGCGAGGTCGCGGGGGAGTTCGAGCGCCCGGTGATCCTGTTCTCCGGCGGCAAGGACTCCATCCTGATGCTGCACCTGGCGCTCAAGGCCTTCGCGCCGGCCGCCGTGCCCTTCTCCCTCCTGCACGTCGACACCGGCCACAACTTCCCCGAGGTCCTGGCCTACCGCGACCGGACCGTCGCCGAGCACAACCTGCGCCTGCACGTCGCCCACGTCCAGGACTTCATCGACGACGGCCGCCTGCGCGAGCGCCCCGACGGCACCCGCAACCCGCTGCAGACCGTGCCGCTGCTCGACGCCATCGAGACCAACCGCTTCGACGCGGTGTTCGGCGGCGGGCGCCGCGACGAGGAGAAGGCCCGCGCCAAGGAGCGCGTCTTCTCCCTGCGCGACGAGTTCGGCGCCTGGGACCCGCGCCGCCAGCGCCCCGAGCTGTGGTCGCTGTACAACGGCCGCCACGCCGTCGGCGAGCACGTGCGGGTCTTCCCGCTGTCCAACTGGACCGAGCTGGACGTCTGGCAGTACATCGAGCGCGAGGGCATCGAACTCCCCGAGATCTACTACGCCCACGAGCGGGACGTCTTCGCCCGCAGCGGCATGTGGCTGACCGCCGGCGAGTGGGGCGGCCCCAAGGACAGCGAGCCCGTCGAGCGGCGCCTGGTGCGCTACCGCACCGTCGGCGACATGTCCTGCACCGGCGCCGTCGACTCCGACGCCACCACCATCGAGGCCGTGATCGCCGAGATCGCCGCCAGCCGCCTCACCGAGCGCGGCGCCACCCGCGCCGACGACAAGCTGTCCGAGGCCGCGATGGAAGACCGCAAGCGCGAGGGGTACTTCTAATGAGCACCACCAGCACGACCGTCGGGACCAGCGCCACCTCCCTGCTGCGCTTCGCCACCGCCGGCTCCGTCGACGACGGCAAGTCCACCCTGGTCGGCCGCCTGCTGCACGACTCCAAGTCGGTGCTCGCCGACCAGCTGGAGGCCGTCGAGCACGCCTCCCGCAGCCGCGGCCAGGAGGCACCCGACCTCGCGCTGCTCACCGACGGCCTGCGGGCCGAACGCGAGCAGGGCATCACCATCGACGTCGCCTACCGCTACTTCGCCACCCCCCGGCGCCGCTTCATCCTCGCCGACACCCCCGGGCACGTGCAGTACACCCGCAACATGGTGACCGGCGCCTCCACCGCCGAACTCGCCGTCGTCCTGGTCGACGCCCGCAACGGCGTGGTCGAGCAGACCCGCCGGCACGCCGCCGTCGCCGCCCTGCTGCGGGTGCCGCACGTGGTGCTGGCCGTCAACAAGATGGACCTGGTCGACTACGCCGAGCCGGTGTTCGCCGCGATCGCCGCCGAGTTCACCGCCTACGCCGCCTCGCTCGGGGTCAAGGACGTGCTGGCCGTCCCGATCTCCGCCCTCGCCGGGGACAACGTCGTCGAGCCGTCCGCGCAGATGGACTGGTACGGCGGCCCGACCCTGCTGGAGCACCTGGAGACCGTCCCGGTCGGCAGCGACCCCGGCGCGGAGCCCGCCCGCTTCCCCGTCCAGTACGTGATCCGCCCGCAGACCGAGGAGCACCCCGACTACCGCGGCTACGCGGGCCAGCTGGCCTCCGGCGTGCTGCGCGTCGGCGACCCCGTCACCGTGCTGCCCTCCGGCCACACCACCACCGTCGCCGCCATCGACGCCCTCGGACGGGAAACGGACCTCGCCTGGGCCCCGCAGTCGGTCACCGTCCGCCTCACCGACGACCTCGACATCTCCCGCGGCGACCTCATCACCGCCGGGGCCTCCCCCGCCCCCACCAAGGACATCGAGGCCACCGTCAGCCACCTCAACGAGCGGCCGCTGCGCGCCGGGGACAAGGTGCTGCTCAAGCACACCACCCGCACCGTGCGCGCCCTCGTCAAGGAGATCACCTACCGCATCGACATCGACACCCTCGAACAGCGCTCCGGCACCGAGGGGTTGAACGTCAACGACATCGGCCACGTGAAGCTGCGCACCGCCGAGCCGCTGGCCCTCGACGACTACACCGACAACCGCCGCACCGGCTCGTTCCTGCTGATCGACCCGGCCGACGGCACCACCCTCACCGCCGGCATGGCGGGCGAGGCCTTCGCCACCGTACGCACCGACGGCGCGCCCGGCGCGCCCGAAGAGGAGGACTGGGTCTGATGCCCAGCGAGGCGTTCTCGGGCATGGACAAGGAAGGCGGCCGCATCGGCAGCGGCGTCCTCGGCAGCGGCCAGGGCGGCTTGACCCGATGTGCGGGCCGACGGGGCTGAGAACGCCCCGTCACCGGGCCGCTCCCCACGGCCGCCCGGCTTGCCCGGCACACCCCCTGCCGCAAGCGCCACCTTCCCACCGTCCGCCCGGGACCGCTTCCTGACGGTCCGTCCGCGAACAGGACCCACCATGGCACCGCACCAGGCACCCTCGTACCGCACCCCCTCCGATCGGCCCGCCCGCCCCAACGCCGGCCGGATCAGACGCACGGCCGCGGCCGCCGCCGCCGGCCTGACCGCCGTCGCCCTGCTGTCGGCCTGCAGCTACGGCTCCAAGGCCGACACCAAGGCCGACACCGCGGCCACCGTGGGGAGTTCGGCGTCCGGCCCCAAGCTCACCGCGGACACGGTGAAGATCGGCTACTTCGCCAACCTGACCCACGGCACCCCGCTGGTCGGGCTCCAGGAAGGCATATTCCAGAAGGAGTTGGGCGCCACCCAGGTGAAGACCCAGGTCTTCAACGCGGGCCCGGCGGAGATCGAGGCGCTCAACGCCGGATCGATCGACATCGGCTGGATCGGCCCCTCCCCGGCGATCAACGGCTACACCAAGTCCGACGGCAAGTCCTTGAAGATCATCGGCGGTTCGGCCTCCGGCGGGGTCAAGCTGGTGGTCAACCCCGAGAAGATCGGCTCGCTGGACGACCTCAAGGGCAAGAAGATCGCCACCCCGCAGCTGGGCAACACCCAGGACGTGGCGCTGCTCAACTACCTGGCCGGCAAGGGCTACAAGGTCGACGCGGCGTCCGGCGCGGGCGACGTCTCGGTGGTGCGCACCGACAACAAGGTCACCCCCGACGCCTACCGGCAGGGCTCCATCGACGGCGCCTGGGTGCCCGAGCCCACCGCCTCCAAGCTGGTCACCCTCGGCGCGAAGGTCCTGCTCAACGAGAAGGACGTCTGGCCGGACAAGAAGTTCGTGATCACCAACATCATCGTCTCGCAGAAGTTCCTCAAGGAGCACCCGGACGTGGTGGAGGCCGTGCTGCGCGGCTCGGTGAACACCAACGCCTTCATCAAGGCCAACCCCGACAAGGCCAAGGCCGACGCCAACGAGGCGATCAAGAAGGAGGCCGGCAACGCGCTGGAGCCGGCCGTCCTCGACCCGGCCTGGTCCGACATCGACTTCCTGGACGACCCGCTGGCGAACACCCTCCAGGCCGAGGCCGACCACGCCGTCACCGCCGGGCTCCTCAAGAAGCCCAACCTGAACGGCATCTACGACCTCACCCTGCTGAACAAGGTCCTCGCGGCCAAGGGCCAGGCGCCCGTGGCGGACGCCGGACTCGGCGCCAAGTAGCCCGGCGCCCCGCAGCTCCGCGGTCCGGCCCCCGCCCGCCCGGTCGATCCCCGATCGATGCCCACCGGGCCGGGCGGGGCCGGACCCGGCCTCCCGCTCCGCAGCCCCGCCAGCCCCGCCAGCCCCGCCAGACCGCCAGACCACTCACGCAGGAGGTGCCCGGATGACCCCGGCACTGACCACCTCGGCGGACGCCCCCGGCGCCGACGCCACCGGCGGCACCCCCGCCGTCCGGATCTCGCACGTGCACAAGTCCTTCGGCCGCCCGGGCGCCGCCACCCACGTGCTGGACGACATCACCCTCGACGTCGCGCCCGGCGAGTTCGTCACCCTGCTCGGCGCCTCGGGCTGCGGCAAGTCCACCCTGCTCAACCTGGTCGCCGGCCTCGACGCGCCCACCCGCGGCAGCATCGAGGTGTCCGGCGGCCGCCCCGCCCTGATGTTCCAGGAACACGCCCTGTTCCCCTGGCTCACCGCCGGGAAGAACATCGAACTGGCCCTCAAGCTGGCCGGCGTCCCCCGCCCCGAGCGCCGCGCCGAGGCCGAGCGCCTGCTCGAACTCGTCCGCCTGAACGGCGCGTACGGCAAGCGGGTGCACGAGCTGTCCGGCGGCATGCGCCAGCGCGTCGCGATGGCCCGCGCCCTCGCCCAGGGCAGCAAGGTGCTGCTGATGGACGAGCCCTTCGCGGCCCTCGACGCCATCACCCGGGACGTCCTGCACGACGAGATCACCCGGATCTGGGCCGAGCGGCAGCTGTCCGTCCTGTTCGTCACCCACAACGTGCGCGAGGCCGTCCGGCTGGCCCAGCGCGTCGTGCTGCTCTCCTCCCGCCCCGGCCGGGTCGCCCGGGAGTGGCGGATCGACCTTCCGCAGCCGCGCCGCATCGAGTCCTCCGGCGTCGCCGACCTGTCCATCGAGATCACCGAAGAACTGCGTGGGGAGATCCGTCGCCATGGCCAGCACTGACACCGCTCCCGTCGTCCTGGACAAGAACCCCGTCTCCGACGGCGTCTCCGACAGCGCCGACGTCGGCGCCGGCCTGGACGCCCTCGACTCCGTCACCGCCCGGCGCAGCTCGCTCGGCGAGGTGCTGCGCGGCAAGGCCCTGCCGCCGCTGATCGGCGTGCTGGTGGTGCTGGCACTGTGGCAGGGCGCGTACAGCCTGCACCTCACCTCCTCGTACAAGCTGCCCAGCCCCACCGACGTGTGGCACTCCCTCCAGGACCTCTGGTACCAGGGCACGCTGTTCTCGATCATCTGGACCAGCGTCTGGCGCGGCCTGTCGGGCTTCCTGCTCGCCGTCGTCATCGGCACCCCGATCGGCCTGGTCGTCGCCCGGGTCAAGCCGGTGCGCACCGCGATCGGCCCGGTCCTCCAGGGCCTCCAGTCGCTGCCCTCGGTCGCCTGGGTGCCGGCCGCCGTCATCTGGCTCGGCATCAACGACCAGATGATGTACGCGGTGATCCTGCTCGGCGCGGTCCCGTCCATCGCCAACGGGCTGGTGGCCGGCATCGACCAGGTCCCGCCGCTGTTCCTGCGGGCCGGGCGCACCCTCGGCGCCACCGGCCTGACCGGCGCCCGCCACGTGCTCATCCCCGCCGCGCTGCCCGGCTACCTGGCCGGCCTCAAGCAGGGCTGGGCGTTCTCCTGGCGCTCCCTGATGGCCGCCGAGCTCGTCGCCTCCTCCCCCGACCTCGGCCGGGGCCTGGGCCGGTTCCTGGAGGACCAGCGCGAGTTCTCCGACATGTCCGGGGTGCTGCTCGGCATCATCCTGATCCTGTTCGTCGGCATCGCCATCGAACTGCTCGTCTTCACCCCGGTCGAACGCCGGGTGCTGCGCAACCGCGGCCTGCTGGCCTCCGGCAAGTGAGGCGGCCGCCGGTGCCCGCCCTCCTGCTCATCGCCCACGGCAGCCGCGACCCGCGGCACGCCGCGACCGTGGCCGCGCTGGTCCGGGAGGTGCGGGCCCAGCGGCCCGCCCTGGAGGTCGCCACCGCCTACCTGGACCACTGCGCGCCGCGGATCCCCCAGCTGGTCGGGCGGTCCGGCCGGTTCGGGCGGGCGGCGGACGCGGTGGCCGTCCCGCTGCTGCTCAACCGGGCCTTCCACGCCAAGCACGACATCCCCGCCGCGCTGCGCGCCACCGGCGCGGGCCTGCCGGTGGCGGACGTGCTGGGCCCCTCCCCGCTGCTGCTCGCCGCCCTGGACCGCCGCCTGGCCGGGGCCGGGCTCGACGTCGGCTCGGCGGCGGTCCGCGCCCGTACGGGTGTGGTGCTGGCCGCGGCCGGCTCCTCCGACCCGGCCGCCGACGCGGCCACCCGCCGGGTCGCCGCCGAGTGGCGCCGCACCCGCGGCTGGGCCGCCGTCGAGGTCGCGTACGCCTCGGCGGCGGGCCCGCGCGTGCCCGACGCCCTCGCCGCCCTGCGCGCGGCAGGCGCCGAGCGGACCGCCGTCGCCCCGTACCTGCTGGCCCCAGGCCTGCTGCCGGACCGCATCGCGGCGGCTGCGGCGGGCGCGGACCTGGTCGCCGACGTCCTCGGCGCCGCCCCGGAGCTGGCCGCACTGCTGCTGGAACGCTACGACGAGGCCCGTCGGGCGGCGGCAACGGTTCCGGCGCTGAGCGCCTGAGCCGGAGTCCGGCTCAGCGTGCCTCCGTCTCCGCCCGGTGCACGTACGCGGCGATCTCGACGGCTTCCCAGTGCCGCGCCCGCTCGAGGTGCCGACCGGTCCGGGCCGCATGCTCCTGCTGGTGACGCGCGACGGCGGCGGTGATCACGCTCAGTGGCACCGTCCCGCCCGGGTCCACGACGGTGGCTTCGACCCATTCCCGGAGGAGGACGCCCGGCTCGGTCTCCCGCTCCTGCGCCCGTCGTCGCACCTCGTCCATCACCGGCTTGGGCAGCCGCAGCCAGGTGGTGATCATCGCCGGCTCCGGGGCCGGCGGCTCGGCGTCCATGAGCTGGCCCCCGGCCAGTTCGCGCGTCCCGCCGTACTCGGCGCTCGCTTCGAGCTCCGGCTCGTCGGCCATCCACCACTCCCATCGAGCCACCGGGCCTCTCCCGTCTCCTGGGCCGCAGCGTGCCAGCGGCCCGCACGCCGGGCCAGCCGCACCCACTCGGGCGGGTGACGGCTCGCGGCAGCACCGAGGGCACGCACGGCCGGTGGCGTGCGCGCCCTCGGGGTGGGGCCGGGTCGGACCCGGCGGAGGGTGGAGGTGTCGCCCGGGTGGCCGGCGTCGGCGTCGGCATCGGCGAGGCCTCCGGAGAGCTGGTAGAGGGCGCCGTCGGGGCGGGCGGGGATCCCGTCCCGGGCCCCGCAAAGGGGGAGGTCCGCCACCCGACGGGGGTGCGGGCGGCGGACCCGGCTGCGGTGGTGGTGCGTCAGGCCGGGAGGTTCCACTTCTGGTTGGCGGCGCCGTTGCAGTCCCAGATGCCGAGCTGGTTGCCGTTGTTGGTGGCGAAGCCGAGGTCGTCCAGGCAGCGGCCGGACTGCGGGTTGTAGAGCGAACCGTCGGAGCGGGCCTGCCACTGCTGGGCACCGGTGCCGTTGCAGTCGTAGAGCTGGACCATGGTGTGGTTGGCGGTGCCGCCGCCGGCGACGTCCATGCACTTGCCGAGGGCGCGGACGGTGCCGTCGACGCCGATCCGCCACTTCTGCGCGACGGAGCCGTTGCAGTCGTAGATCTGGACGGGGGTGCCGTTGCCGAGGTTGGCGCCCTTCACGTCGACGCACTTGTTGGCGTAGCCGGTGATCTGGCCGGTCGGGCCGGCCGGCGGGGTGGCGCCCAGGATGACGCGCGGGAACATGACGCTGTCGCCGATGCCGCAGGCCGCGGAGACGCTGCCGTCCCCGATCGCCACGCCGCCGATCGCGGGGCGGGTGAACTGCACGGTGTGGGTGGAGTTCCAGTAGTAACAGGTGGCGGCGACGGTCCAGGTCTGCATCGGGTCGAGGCCGCTGCAGCTGCCGATCGCGCTCCAGCCCGCGACGTAGGCGCCGCAGGAGGGCGCGGCCTGGGCGGAGGTGGCGGGTGCGGCCAGGGCGGCGGCCCCGGCGAGCAGGGCGGTGGTCAGCAGGGCGGAGGTTCGGCGCATCGGGACGGTGGTCCTTCCGGTCGGCGAATCGCGTCAACACGACGTCTGTGCACTGGTGGTGACTGTGCGGCAGTTGTGTGGGCCGTGTAGAAGAATCGGGGTTCGCCGGGTCACCGTCAAGCTCTCGTTCAAGGCGAGCTTCAACGGATTCACGCCAGCTGTTCGGTCGGCAGGCGCTCGGACGGCCCGGAAACGGGCGGCCCGGAAACGCGGAACGGGCCCCGCGCTCCCCACCACAGGGGAGCACGGGGCCCGTTCGGCGAAACCGGGGCCGGGGGCCGGGAGGCCGGGACGGCCGTCAGTCGAACTTGCGGCGCTGGCGCCCCGTCCCGTAGTTGCCGCCGGACTGGGAGCCGCTGCCCGGCCGGGCCCGGCCGGAGGAGCGCCCGATGAACCCGGCGGCCTGCGGCCGCTCGCCCTGGGTGGCGGCGCCGAGGCGCTGCTTGGGGCGCGGGCGGCGCGGGTTGCCGTTCATGTCGACGTCGGCGGGCAGCCCGGAGCGCTTGGCGGGGCGGCGGCGCGGGTTGCCGGACTTGCCGGCGCCCTTGCCGTCGGCCGAGGCGGCCGGGGCCGCGGGCTGGGCGGCGGCCGGGACGACCAGCGCGACCGCGACGCCGCTGGGGGTGCGGGCGCCGGTGATCCGGGACAGCTCGGCGTCGCCGGGGCGGATCTTGGTGACGGTCGGGCGGATCCCGGCGACCGTCATCAGCCGGTTGACCTCGCGGCGCTGCTCGGGCAGGACGAGGGTGACGACGGTGCCGGACTCGCCGGCCCGGGCGGTGCGGCCGCCGCGGTGCAGGTAGTCCTTGTGGTCGATCGGCGGGTCGACGTTGACGACCAGGTCGAGGCCGTCGATGTGGATGCCGCGGGCGGCCACGTTGGTGGCGATCAGCGCGGTGACCTCGCCCTCGCGGAACTGGTCCAGCACCCGGTTGCGCTGCGGCTGGGACTTGCCGCCGTGCAGGGCGGCGGCCATCACGCCGGTGGCGCGCAGCTGCTTGGCGAGCCGGTCGGCGCCGTGCTTGGTGTGCACGAACATGATCACCCGGCCGTCGCGGGAGGCGATGTGCGCGGTGGCGGAGGCCTTGTCGGTGGGCTCCAGCTGCAGGACGTGGTGGTCCATGGTGGTGACCGCGCCGGCCGAGGGGTCGACCGAGTGGGTGACCGGGTCGGTCAGGAAGCGCTTGACCAGCCGGTCCACGTTGCGGTCCAGGGTGGCGGAGAACAGCATCCGCTGCCCGCCCTCGGCGACCTGCTCCAGCAGCCGGCTGACCTGCGGGAGGAAGCCCATGTCGGCCATCTGGTCGGCCTCGTCGAGGACCGTGATGGCGACGTCGGACAGGTTGACGTCACCGCGGCCGATCAGGTCGTCCAGTCGGCCGGGGGTGGCGACCAGGACCTCGGTGCCGCGGCGCACCGCGTTGGCCTGCCGGCTGATGCCCATGCCGCCGACGACGGTGGTGATCCGCAGGTTGACGGCGGTGGCGTACGGGGTGAGCGCGTCGGTGACCTGCTGGGCGAGCTCGCGGGTGGGCACCAGGACGAGCGCCAGCGGGTGCCGGGAGTCGGCGCGGCGCCCGGCGGTGCGGGCGAGCAGCGGCAGGCCGAAGGCGAGGGTCTTGCCGGAGCCGGTGCGGCCGCGGCCGAGGACGTCGCGCCCGGCGATCGAGTCGGGCAGGGTGGCGGCCTGGATCGGGAACGGCTCGGTGACGCCCTCGCGGGTGAGCGCGGAGAGGATCGCCTTGGGCAGTTCGAGCTCGCCGAAGGAGGCTGCCGGGGGCCGGGCCGGGGTGCCCTCGACGACGGTGAAGTCGGCGGGCTCCGCCACGGCGGTGCGGGTGGCCTTGGGGGCGCCGGTGCGGCCCCGGGGCTTGCGGGTGCGGTCGGCGGCGGCGGCGCCGTCCCCGGTGCGGCGGGCGCGCTCGGGGTTGTCGCCGGTGCGGCGGGGGCGGCCGGTGCGGCCTTCGGCCGTGCGGTCGCCGGTGCGTGCGGCGGAACGGTCGGTGGTGCGGTCGCCTCGGTCGCGGGGCGTGCGGGCAGGGGTGGTCACGGGTTCTCCGTACGTCGGTCGGCAGCCCGCGTTCGCGGACTGGTCGGCCGTCTGAGTGGAGTGCGCCGCCCCGGCCGTACTGCGGCATGAACGAGGGCCCGCACCGCCGAGCGGTACGGGCCCCCGCTTCACGAGATCACAGGATCACGTGTCAGCTGAGAGGCTGAACGTCAGGCGATGACCTGGATGTTCTCGCCCTGCGGGCCCTTCTGGCCCTGGGTGACGTCGAACTCGACGCGCTGGCCCTCGACGAGCTCGCGGAAGCCGTTGGCCTGGATGTTCGAGTAGTGGGCGAAGACGTCCGGGCCGCCGCCGTCCTGCTCGATGAAGCCGAAGCCCTTTTCGCTGTTGAACCACTTCACGGTGCCGGTAGCCATAACCGTCTCCTCATACTTGGGGCATCAGGGACCCACACCTCGTGAGTCCCCAAGTAGCCGCGATCCCCATCCGGAGACTGAAACACCGGACAAAACAAATGCGCCTGTTGGTTGGTACCAGCAGGCGCACACACACGTTCATGGGAACCAAAACTGCAACTGCTTCGACTGTAGCACGGTCGCACCCCGATTGACCGGGGACTTTTCTGCTCGACAGATCACGTTTGGCCCCCCTGGAAAGAGGGGACGGCGCCCCGCCGGAGCGGGGCGCCGTCTGCTGTGCGGCCCGTCGCCGGGCCCTCGGGTCAGTGCCGGCCGACCGGCTCCGGCGGCATGGTGCTGCCGACCCGCGGGGCGTGGCCCTCACTCGGACGGGCGTCACCGCCGTGGCCGGGCCACCACGCCTTGTTGCCGATCAGCGCGGTGAGCGCCGGGGTGAAGAACATCGCCATCACGAAGGCCGCCAGCACGATGCCGAAGGCCATGGCGAAGCCGAACTCCAGCATGAAGCTGTTGCCCGCGAGCATGAAGGTCCCGAACGAGGCCGCCAGGATGAAGCCCGCCGCCGCGACGGTCGGACCGGCGTGGCGCAGCGCCTCGCGGGCCGCCTCGCGCGGGGTGCGGCCCGCGCGGGCCTCCTCCCGCAGGCGGGCGATGATCAGGATGTTGTAGTCGGTCCCGATCGCCACCACGAAGAGGTAGATCAGGATCGGCATCATGAACATCAGGCCGGTCTCGTGGCCGATCTTCTGGAAGAGCAGCGTGGCGGCGCCGAGGGTGGCGCCGAAGCCGAGGCCGACCGAGGCCATCAGGTACCAGGGGGCGACGACGCTGCGCAGCTGGAGCGCCAGGATGAGCAGGATGAGCAGCCCGGCGATCGGGAAGACCAGCTTGTAGTCGTGGGTCATCGCCAGGTTGATGTCCTTGAACACCGAGCTGAGTCCGCCGACCTTGGCCTCGGTGCCGGCCGGGGCCTGGGCGTGGGCGACCGCGCGCAGTTCGGTGACGGTGGCGATGGCCTCGTTGCTGGAGGGCTCGTCCTTGAGCATCACGGTGAACTGGGCCGTGGTGCCGTCGTCGCTGATGGTCTTGTTCTGGCTCGCGGCGGTCGTGGGGGCGGGTGCGAAGACCTGGGCGACGCCGGCGACGTGGAGCTTGTCCGCGTAGGCCGGGAAGGAGGCCGGGTCGAGCTTCCTGCCGTCGGTGCTGCTCAGGAAGACCTGGCTGGGGGAGGCGGCGCCCTTGGAGAACGCGGTGGACATGGTGTCCTGGACGACCATCGACTCGACGGTCTTCGGCATCGAGCCGCTGGTCATGTCGAACAGGCCGTTGTAGCCGAGGGCGCCGAGGGTCAGGGCGACCAGCACGCCGCCGGAGGCGAGGGCGGTGAGCGCCGGGCGCTTCTCGACGACCCGGCCGAGCGCGGTGAAGCGCGCGTCGCCGGGCTCCCGCATCCACTTCTTGCCGGGCCAGAAGACGGCCCGGGCGGGGATGACGGCGAGCAGGGCCGGGGCCAGGGTGACGGAGGCGAGGGCGGTGACGACGACCGCGATGGCCAGCGCCGGGCCGAGGGCCTGGAACATGCCGAGGCTGGAGAGGACCAGCGCGGCGAAGGCGATGGTGACGGCGCCGGCGGCGGAGGCGATCGCCTCGCCGACCCGGCCGACGGCGTTGACGACGGCGGACTTGCGGTCCTCACCGGCCCGCAGTCGTTCGCGGTAGCGGAAGGCGAGGAAGAGGAAGTAGTCGGTGCCGACGCCGAGCACGACGACGATCAGGATCGGCGTGAGGATCGCCGTGCTCTTGAGGTCGAAGGCCTTGGTGGCGTAGTTGATCAGTCCCATGGAGGTCGGCAGGGCGATGATCAGCGAGACCAGGATGGGCAGCAGGCCGGCCAGGACGCTGCGGAAGATGATGCCGACGATCACGATGACCAGCACCAGGGTGGCCATGGTGATGAGGCCCTCGGTGTCGCTGGAGGACTCCTGCTGGTCCAGGGTCTGGGCGGCGGAGCCGCCGAGCTGGAACTTGAGTCCGGTGGGGCCCGCCAGGTCCTTGCCGTCGCTGCGCAGCGCCTTGGCGACGTCCGCGACCGCCTTCGGGTCCTGCTGCTTGTCCTTGGCGATGGCGACCGTGCCCAGCGCGTACTTGTGGTCCTCGGAGTAACCGAGCTTGTCGGCGGGCGGGTTGACCGCCTCGACGCCGTCGATCTTCTTGCCGGCGAGGTCCTGGGTCAGCTTGCCCATGGCCTTGGTGTCGGCGTCGGTGAGCGCGGCGCCGTCGTTGCGCTCGAAGAGGATGAGGGCGTCCGGGGTGAAGGCGGCCGGGAAGGCCTTGGCCTGCACCTCGGCGGCCTGGATGGACTCGTAGTGCTTGGGCAGGAACGACGCCTCGTCCGTCTGGGAGCTCACCTTGGGCGCGGATATGAAGATCGCGACCATGGCGACGAGCCACGCGGCGATCACCCACCACGCACGGCGTACGGCGAATTGTCCTAGTCGGTGGAACATGCTCGATGCCTCCTGGGCATGGTTCACCGCAGCCCTTGGGGGACGGGACGCTGGGCGACGGCAGGACCGGGCCGGACGCGCACTGGCGTCCACTAGCCGGTCGGCAGGTAAGTAGGTCTGGGCGTCATCCTACGAGTACGTGCTCGCCGTGCGGCAAGAAAGCCCCCGTGGTCCAACCCCCGTTGCGGGGCCACCCCGAACCGGCCCCGCCCCAGTCTCTCCCGGCCGCGCTGCCGTTGGCCTCGTGCTCCGGGTGGAGCCTTCTCCCCCTCAGGGTGGAGTCCACCCCCTACCTCGGAGGAGGAGGCCTAGGGGTAGCGAACCAGGGGAAACCCCCACGGCACCGCCCGGCCGCCCCGGGGCGCGCTCCCCCCGCCGCTGCGGGGCCCGCTCGCCCGGCCGCCGCGGGGCGCGCCGCTCCGTGCGTCATGATGATCACCGTCCGGAATCCCCCGGATGAACACCGGCGGAACGGAGCCCAGCCATGATCCCCTTCGACGAGGCCCGCGCCCGGCTGCTGCTCACCGGCGCCTGCGCCGCCGCCGGACTGCCCGCCCCCGACGGGGCGCGGCTGCTCGCGCTCGGCGAGAACGCCGTCTTCGACCTCGGCGACCCGGCCGTGGTCGCCAAGGTCGGCCGCGGCCCCGGACTGTACGACCGGGCCCGGCGCGAACTGGCCGTCGCGCACTGGCTGGCCGGGCAGGGCATCCCGGTGGTCCGCCCGTACGAGCGGGTCGAGGCCGGGCCGCACCGGGCCGACGGCCACCCGGTCACCTTCTGGCACCGGCTCGCCCCCGCCGTCCGGCCCTCCCGCCCGGCCGACCTCGCCCCGCTGCTGCGCGCCCTGCACGCCCTGCCGCTGCCGCCCTTCCCGCTCGACGGGCGCGACCTGCTGGCGCCGGTGGAGCGCTGGCTGGCCTCCGCCGAGGGGCAGGTCGACCCGGCGGACGTCGCCTTCCTGCGCGAGCGCCGGGACGCCTTCGCGGCCGCCCTGCCCGGCCTGGTGCCGGAGCTCGCGCCCGGAGTGATCCACGGCGACGCGCTGCCGCGCAACGTCCACGTCGGACCGGACGGGCCGGTGCTGCTCGACCTGGAGACCTTCTCCCGGGACCTGCGCGAGCACGACCTGGTGGTCCTGGCGCTCGCCCACGACCGCTACGGGGTGCCCGAGGAGGACTACCTGGCGTTCACCGCGGCCTACGGCCGGGACGTGCGCGACTGGTCCGGCTTCGCGGTGCTGCGCGGGGCCCGGGAGACCGCCAGCGCCTCCTGGGTCGCCCAGCAGGCGGCCGGGAACCCGGCGGCGCTCGCGGAGTTCCGGCGCCGGGTCGACTCGCTCCGGGAGGGGGCCACCGGGGTGCGCTGGTACCCGTTCTGACGGCGGGCCGCCGCCTCCTCCGCCGCTGCCCCCGCCGCCTCCCCGATACCTCCTCCGGGCGGCGGAGGCCGACCCCGGCGGGTGTGAGAAGACTCTTAAGGCGGAACGGTCCGGCGCGCAACCGGGACACGTACGATCGGCGTCCTATCGCACAGTCATCCTGACCGAGGGATCGGCCTCCGGGATCGGCCCCCTTCTCGCCCCTCAGGAGCCGCCGCCATGCACCGGACCCCCACCCGTCGCAGCCCCCTCCGCCCCCACCGCAACCGGCTGATCGCGGGCTGCATCGCGGTGGCCGCCGTCCTGGGCCTGTCCGCGTGCGGCACCGCCAGCGGGGCGCTCCAGCCCACCGCGACCGCCACCACCCCGGGCGCCGCGAACACCCCGGGCACCGGGAACGGCACCGCGGCCGGCACCGCTCCGGCCCCCGGCTCGGACGCCGCCCAGCCGCGCACGCCCACCGCTCCGGCCGACCCCGGCCGGGCCACGGCCACCGGCAAGCCCGTCGGCACCACCCCCGGCGCCACCACCGGCACCCCCGCCGCGCCGCCCGCGCACCCCGGCCAGGCCACCAAGGTGATCGGCTCCACCGCCTCCGGCGGCCGCACCGTCGCCCTCACCTTCGACGACGGCCCCGGCCCGGCCACCGGCCAGGTCCTCGACCTGCTCGCCCAGTACCACGTCAAGGCCACCTTCTGCGAGATCGGCCAGAACGCCGCCGCCAACCCGGCCCTGGTCAAGCGGGTGCTGGCCGAGGGCCACCGGCTCTGCGACCACAGCGTCCACCACCCCCAGCCGTTCGAGAAGCTCCCGCACGACAAGGCGGTGTACGAGATCTCCGCCGCCCGCGACATGATCGTCAAGGCCGGCGGGCCGGGCACCCGGGTCGGCTGGTTCCGCGCCCCGGGCGGCGGCTTCAACGCCGACAACGAGCACATCGCCGCCGGGCTCGGGATGGACTCGCTCGGCTGGTCCGTCGACCCCCGCGACTGGTCCCGCCCGGGCGTGGCCGCGATCGTCTCCACCGTGCAGAGCCAGCTCAAGCCCGGCGGCGTGATCCTGATGCACGACGGCGGCGGCGACCGCAGCCAGACCGTGGCCGCGCTCAAGCAGCTGCTGCCCTGGCTCGTCGCCCAGGGGTACACCTTCGACTTCCCCGCCGCGTAAGGCCGTTGGACCGCGGCCCGTAGGGTGGGCGGCCGTGACCGACACCGCCGCCCTCGTCGCCGCCGTCCCCGGCCTGGCCCGCCACCTGCGGCCCGCCACCCTGCTGCACCCGTACGCCGCCCCCGGCGGCGCTCCCGCCGACCCCGGGGCGAGCCGGATCGGCGGCCCGGCCCAGTGGCCGACCGGCGAGCCCTGGCCGCACTGCACCGCGCGCCACCCCGAGGAGGAGGACGTCCTCCCCCGCAGGACCCCGGAACCACCCGCCGCCGCGACGGCGCTGGTCCCGCTCGCCCGGATCCGCGCCGAGGACGCCCCGCACCTGCCCCGGCCGCACGGCACCGACCTGCTCCAGGTGCTCTGGTGCCCCAACGACCACGACGACATCCAGGGCGAGCGCTACTACTACGGCCCCGCCGTCGAACTCCACTGGCAGCGCGCCGGAGTACCTGCCGCGCCCGTGCGCGGTGCGCCCCGAACAGCTCCTCGACCTGCCCGACCGGGACGACCTGCCCCCGGAACTCGCCCGCGCCGTCGAGGAGTTCGCCGAGCGGCGGGGCATCGGGTACCAGCGGGACCTCGGCCGGGCGGACGGCTGGAAGCTGGGCGGCTGGCCGTCCTGGCACCTCACCGACCTCGTCCCGGTCGACTGCGGCCGCTGCGGCGCGCGGATGGCGCACCTGCTGACGGTGGAGAGCGGCGGGGATCCGGACCTGTCGGTCGGGCGGCACGGGGAACTGCACGTGTTCGCCTGCCCGGTGGACGTGACGCACCCGGTCGGACTGGATCTCCAGTGACGGACATCGGACCGCTCGGCCGGACCGCTCGGTCGGACCGCGGCCGAACCCGTCGGCCGAGCCCCTCAGCCGGGCCCGTCAGCCGAACCGGCGCCGGTAGACCTGCCGGGAGCCGCCCTCCGGCCCGGGGGCCGCGGCCGCGGCCGGGGTGAAGCCCAGCCGCTCGTAGAACACCCGGGCACCGCTGGCCACCGCCCCGGGGTGGTCCGGGCCGAAGGTGACCACCTCGACGGTGCCCGGGGCGCGGACGTGGCGGCGCAGCGCGTCCTCGACCAGAGCCCGGCCGACGCCGGTGCCCCGGGCGCGGTCGGCGACCACCAGCCAGTGCAGGTGGTGCGGCCCGTCCTGCGCGGGGCCGAACAGCAGGCCGCCGAGCAGGCCCCCGGTGGACTCGGCGACGGTCGCGGTGCCCCGGGCGACGGCCTTCTCCACCGCGCGGCGGAAGCCGGGCTCGGCCACCATCGGGCCGAACCAGTGCTCGACCTCGGCGGCGAGCGCCAGGAAGCCGGGCAGGTCCGCCGGGACCGCCGGGCGCACGGGGTGGACGGGACGCACGGGGTGGACGGGACGCACGGGGTGGTCCGGGCGTACCGGGTCCGCGGCCCCGGTCATCCGGACGGTCTGGACGGCCAGCGCGGGTCCACCACCGCGAGCGGGTCCTTGCCGCGGCGCAGCCAGGACTGGAGGCCCTCGGCCCAGTCCCGGTACCAGTCGATCTGGCGCCGGTGCAGTTCGGCCGGGGCCACCTCCCCCACCTCGGCCGGGTAGCGCCCGGCCAGTGCGACGGCGACCCGGACGGCGGCCAGCGCGTCGCTGCCCGCCTCGTGGGCGTCCGTCAGCTCCACCCCGTACACCTCGCAGACCCGTTGGAGGGTGCGCGAGCCCTTGCGGTACTTGTCGACCGCCCGGTCGATGACCAGCGCGTCCAGCACCGGCCCGACCGGGGCGCCGAGGCGCTCGGCGAGCGTGGGCAGCCCGTGGCGGCGCAACTCGGCGTCGAGCAGGGACAGGTCGAACGGGGCGTTGAAGGCCACCACGGGCCGCCCGTCCGCGATCCGCGCGCAGAGCGCCGCGGCTATCTCCTCGACCGCCTCCTTGGCCTGCCGCCCCCTGCTGCGCGCCAGGGTGTCGCCGATGCCGTGGATCGCCTCCGCCTCGGCGGGGATCGGCACCCCGGGGTCGAGCAGCCAGTTGGCGGCATCCACCCGGACGGCGCCGACGGTGTCCACGAGGGCGGCCGTGACGATGCGGTCCACGGCCGGGTCGGTGCCCGTGGTCTCCAGGTCGAAGCCGACCAGTGGCTGCTGCCACCAGCTCATCAGGTGTGTCCTTCCGTCCTCCGGCGAAACAGCCCCTATCATCACCCGCCCCACCGACAACCCGGCCGTCAGGGCGGCCGGTCCGGGGGTGGCCGGGGGACTTCCGGGGGGCTTCCGGGGGCGCTGCGGGGTGCCGGTCGCCGGCTGCGGGGGTCGGCGGAAGGTCCAACTCCGTTTGCCCGGAGCCCGCTTGGCCGGTCGACCGGGCCGGAGGTGAGGAGGTCGCGGGACGCCACGACCGCTCGGCCCCGGCGCGCGCAGGTGCGCACCGGGGCCGAGCGGCCGAGCGGCCGAGACGGATGACGACCGGTGGGTCGCCGGCCGGACGGCCTACCGGGCCGCCGCCCGGCCGGCGAGGGCGACCCGCGCGGACAGCGTGCTGGCGGCCACGGCGAGCGCCAGGCAGAGCACCGCGCCGCCGGCCAGCGGCAGCCAGGGCAGCCGCAGGGCGACGCTCGCCTGCCCGGCCAGGACGCGGTGGTTGAGCAGGGCCGTGGTGCCGTACTGGGTGAGCGCGGTGACGGCGAGGGCGAGGACCGCGGCGGTGGCCACCACCAGGGCGGCCTCCAGGGCCACCATCCCCAGCACCTGGCGGCGCACCGTCCCGGCCAGCCGCAGCACGGTGAAGTCGCGGCGGCGGTCGGCGGCGCTCATCACCATGGTGTTGACGATGGCGATCAGCGCGTAGAGCAGGGCGGGGCCGAGGATGGTGGTGGTGGCGATCCAGGCGTAGTGGGCGTTCGGGTCGGGGCCGGGGTCGCGGGCGTCGGTGAGGACGCCGCCGAGCCGGTCGGCGGGTTCGGCGCTGAGGTGGACGGCGCCGGGGCGGGCGCCGTCGAGGTGGCCGGTGACGGCGTCGCCGCTGAGCAGGACCTCGTCCAGGCCGAGCTGGGTGCGGTAGACGAGGGCGAGCCGCAGGCCGGTGACGGTGCCGTCGGCGAGGCGCAGGTTGACCTGGTCGCCGACCTTCCAGCCGTGGCCGCGGGCCTGGTCGGTGGAGGCGGCGAGGGTGGCGCCGTGCAGGTCGGCGGCGGTGCCGTCGACGGCGGGCAGGGTCCAGGCGGTGGCGAGGTCGCCGTCGACGACGGTGGCGGCGGAGGGCGCGCTGGCGGGCGAGTCCTCTCCGTGGTCGTCGAAGGCGGGCCGGTCGGCGCCGAGGCCGGTGACCACGGTGGAGGTGGTGGCGGTGGCGTGCAGGTCGGGCCGGCTGGCGGTGAGCCGGTGGGCGGCGTCGGCGGGCAGCGGGGCGGCGCCGGGGCGCAGCACGTAGCGGGCGGCGGCGGTGGCCCCGGCCTGGGCGGTCATGGCGTCGGCGAAGGCGGCGGTGGAGCCGACGGCGGTGCCGGCGAGCGCGATGGTGAGGAAGGCCGGGGTGGCGGTGGAGACGGTGCGGCGCACGGCGGTGAGCGCGTTCTGCCGCGCGAGCAGCGGGGCGGCGGCGGTGAGCCGGGCGAGCGGGGCGCTGAGCAGTCGGACCAGCAGGGGCACGACGACGGGCGCGAACAGGGCGAGGGTGGTGATGGTGGCCAGGTCGGCGCCCATCACCCACTGGGAGGCGAGCTGCGGGTCGTCCGGCTGGTCGCCGGGGGCGGGCGGCAGCGACGCCGCCGACAGGTAGTAGGAGACGACGCCGACCAGGCCGAGCAGTCCGAGGACGGCGAAGGCCCAGCGCGCCCCGGTCATCACCGTGCGGTCGGCGGCGGCGTCGCCGAGCGCCTCGACGGCGCGCACCCGCCCGGCGCGGACGGCGGCGGTGACGGCGCCGAGCAGCGCGACCGCCAGGCCGACGGCGGCGGCCAGCAGCATCGGGCCGGCGGCGGGCCGGGCGGTGAAGCCCTCGGGGGCGGCGCCGCGGGCGACCAGCCAGGAGGCGAGGGCGGGGGCGCCGGGCAGCGCGAGCAGGCAGCCGCTGACGGCGGAGGCGAGGGCGACGACGACGGCCTCGCCGGTGATCAGTTGGACGATCTGGCGGGGCGTGGCGCCGACGGCGCGCAGCATCGCGATCTCCTGGCGGCGCTGGGCGACGGCGAAGGCGAAGGTGCCGGCGACCACGAAGACGGCGACGAAGGCGGCCATCGCGGAGGTGAACTGGAGCACCTTGTGCAGCGAGGGCGCGCCGAGCGGGGAGTCGTCCCCGGCGGTTTCGTTGAGGAGGCTGCCGGTGGTGGCGACCAGGGTGACGCCGAGGGTGAGGGCGACGTAGGAGCCGGCGAAGGCGGCCTTGCGGCGGCGCAGGCTCGCGGCGGCGACGGGCAGCAGGGTCCCGAGCGAGGTCATGCCGGCGTCCCCGCCGTCTCCAGGGCGGTCATCCGCTCGGCGACCTGCTGGGCGGTCGGGCGGGGCAGGTCGTCGACGATCCGGCCGTCGGCGAGGAAGAGCACCCGGTCGGCGTGGGCGGCGGCGACCGGGTCGTGGGTGACCATGACGGTGCTCTGGCCCTCGCGGTCGACCAGGTCGCGCAGCAGGGCGAGCACGTCGCGGCTGCTGGAGCTGTCGAGGGCGCCGGTGGGTTCGTCGGCGAACAGCATCCGGGGCTTGGTGATCAGGGCGCGGGCGATGGCGACGCGCTGCTGCTGGCCGCCGGAGAGCTGGGAGGGCAGGTGGCCGGCCCGCTCGCCGAGGCCGACCTGGGCGAGCGCGCGGTGGACCTCGGCCCGGTCGGGGCGGCGCCCGGCCAGGCGCAGCGGCAGGCCGACGTTCTGTTCGGCGGTGAGCGAGCCGACCAGGTTGAACGCCTGGAAGACGAAGCCGAGCCGCTGTCGGCGCAGGACGGTCAGCTGGGTCTCGGTCAGCCCGGCGAGGTCGGTGCCGTCCAGCACGACCCGGCCGCGGTCGGGTCGGTCGAGGCCGGCGCTGCACTGCAGCAGGGTGCTCTTGCCGGAGCCGGAGGGCCCCATGACGGCGGTGAACGTGCCGCGGTCGAAGCCGACGTCCACCCCCCTGAGTGCCCGGACGGCCTCCGGGCCGGTGCCGTAGGTGCGGTGTACGTCTTCGAGGCGCAGTACGGCCCCGTCATCCCCCGTGATCTTCACGGGGGCTACACCTACCACGGCCACGACCGCCCTGACCAGGGGTGATGGGGGAATCGTTACGCCCCGCCGAGGGCCCCGGCCAGCCGCCGGGCGCCGGACGCCGTCGGGGTCAGCGGGCCGGCTCCCGGTGCATGGTGACGTCGACCGGATCCTCCTCGACGACCGTGAAGCCGTGCCGTTCGTACAGCCGCCGGGCGGCGCTGCCCTGGAGGACGGTCAGGCGCACGGGCTCGCCGACGGCGTCGGCCTCGGCGAGGAGGTGGCGCAGGACGGCGGTGCCGAGGCCGCGGCCCTGGAGGTGGGGGGCCAGGTAGAAGAGCTCCAGCTCGCGCCCGCCGCGCCCGTCGGGGCGGATCGTGACGGAGCCCGCGAAGGCGCCTTCGACCAGCAGCACCGAGGTGTGCCGGGTGGAGAAGGACTTCCGCACCCGCTCCCGGGAGCGGTTCGGGTCCCAGCGCCCGAGGCGTTCCAGGTCGGCGCGCATGACCCGGGCCTTGAGCTCGACGACGGGTTCGAGGTCCTCGGGCCCGGCGGGCTCCAGGGTCCAGACGGGGAGGCTGTTCACGGCGCGCAGTGTCACACCCGGACGGCACCGCCGACCAGCGAATATCTCAGGACACGTTCCGGGCGTCCGCCCAGACCCCCTCGAACTCCTCGCGGTAGACCTCCAGCAGCCCCGGCTCGGTGCCGCCGGGCTGCTGGCCGGCGCCGCCGCGCAGGATCAGTGCCGGGGACTCCATGCCGCGCGAGCGGCGCAGGTAAGGCTGGATGACGCCGAGGTCGCGGCCGGCCCGGCGGCCGGCCACCGGGCCGGTGGGGCGGGGGCCCTCGACCAGGTAGGCGGTGAAGCGCGGGGTCTCGTCGAAGACCCTGATCTCGAAGCCGCCCTGGTCCCGCAGCCGGGCCCGGACCCGCCGCACGTGCATGATGTTCATCTCGATGGAGCGGGACAACTCGCCCCGGGAGAGGCCGAGTTCGCGTTCGCGGCGGCGGGTGGCGCTGCTCGCCGGGTTGAGGAACAGCAGCCGCACCCGGCAGCCTTCGCCGGCGAGGCGGACCAGGCGCTTGCCGGTGTAGTTCTGGCAGAGCATGCCGAGGCCGATGCCGAGCGCGTCCAGCCGCCGGGCGCCGTCGAGCAGGTCCTCGACCGGGAGGTCGCGCTGCAGCCGGACCCGGTCGGCGTGCACGGCGACGACGTCGGCGTAGCGTCCGGCGACCAGGGACTCGACCACGTCGGCGGGCACCCCGCCCGCGCCGCCGTCGAGGACGGCGAGCAGCCGGGCGGCGGCGCGCTCGGTCTGGGCCAGCACGGTCTGGGTGAGCACCCGGTTGCGGGAGACCACGTGCCGGGCCACTTCCAGTTCGTCCAGGGCGAGTTCGATCTCGCGCCGGTCGGCGAGGTAGGGCTCGAAGCAGGGCCAGTGCTGGACCATCAGCTCGCGCAGCTGGGGCAGGGTGAGGAAGACCAGCGGGTCGTCGTCGGCCGGGTCGAGGAGGTAGCCCTTGCGGCGGCTGACCTCGCGCACGGCGCCGGCCCGGTGGGCCCACTCCTCGCCGGCCGGGCCGGCCGCGGCGGTGACCCAGTCCTCGCCGTGGGCGGGGGCGTAGATGGGGTGCAGCACCTCGTCGACCAGGGAGCGCAGCCGCTGTTCGACGAGGTTGAGCCAGACGTAGGCGCGGCCGGAGAGCCGGACCCGCTGGTAGGAGTCCTCCCACTCGGCGGCCGACCAGGCGAGCGCGGGGACCTCGACCGGGCCGCCCTGGGCGGGGACGAGGGCGCGGCCGGTCATGGTGGGCCGCATGACCACCGTGGGCGCCTCGCTGCGGACGCCGCCCCGGTCGGGGCCGTCGGGCCCGGAGCCGCGGCCGCCAGCAGGGAACACCATGCGCCACCTCATCTGCGGCTGACCCCCGCGGTCGCGGGGGCCGTTGACGGACCGTTGACAAGCACCGGTCGGCCGGAGCGGCCGGACGATCAAGGGTACTGCCCGCCGCGAGCCGCCCGCAGCCGGATCGGCCAGGGGCCCTCCGGCGCCCCTCCCGCACCGGTGGCAACAGTTTTCACACGAATGCCCGCCGGACACCCGTTCGGAGCAACCCCGGCGGTACCTCCCGGCCGCCGGGGAAGGGCTCGGGGAGTATCTCGGGGAGTGTGCGGACTGTGCCGTGCGTCACGGACCCCAGGGCCGCACATGCCCGGCCGCCCGGCCGGGAAGAGAGCGTCCGGGCCGGCCGCCCGGCCGGACCGCGTGTCGGACTACAGATCAGTTTCCGTATGCCACAAGGAAGTTGAGGACTCATGCAGGTCTGGCCCGGTAAGCCCTACCCCCTCGGCGCCACCTACGACGGGGCCGGCACCAACTTCGCGGTGTTCTCGGAGAGTGCCGACCGGATCGAGCTGTGCCTGATCGACGAGGACGGCTCGGAGACCGCCGTCGAACTGCGCGAGACGGACGCCTTCGTCCGGCACGCCTACCTCCCGGGCGTCCAGCCCGGCCAGCGCTACGGCTTCCGGGTGCACGGCCCGTACAACCCGGGCCTGGGCCAGCGGCACAACAGCGCCAAACTGCTCCTGGACCCGTACGCCAAGGCGATGAGCGGCCACATCGACTGGGACGAGTCCGTCTACGGCTACCACTTCGGCGCGCCCGAGCGCCGCAACGACCTCGACTCCGCCCCGCACACCATGCACTCGGTGGTCATCAACCCGTACTTCGACTGGGGCACCGACCACCCGCCGCGCACCGACTACCACCGCACCGTCATCTACGAGGCCCACGTCAAGGGCCTCACCCGGCTGCACCCCGGCATCCCCGAGGAGATCCGCGGCAGCTACGCGGGCCTGGCCCACCCGGCGGTGATCGAGCACCTGGCCAAGCTGGGCGTCACCGCGATCGAGCTGATGCCGGTCCACCAGTTCGTCCGCGACCACCGGCTGCGCGACCTCGGGCTGGCCAACTACTGGGGCTACAACACCGTCGGCTTCTTCGCCCCGCACTCCTCCTACTCCTCCACCGGCGACAGAGGCCAGCAGGTGCAGGAGTTCAAGTCGATGGTCAAGGCGCTGCACGCGGCCGGGATCGAGGTGATCCTGGACGTCGTCTACAACCACACCGCCGAGGGCAACCACCTCGGGCCGACGCTGTCGCTGCGCGGCCTGGACAACGTCTCCTACTACCGCCTCGCCCGGGACCAGCGCTTCTACGAGGACACCACCGGCACCGGCAACAGCCTGCTGATGCGCAGCCCGCACGTGCTCCAGCTGATCATGGACTCGCTGCGCTACTGGGTCACCGAGATGCACGTGGACGGCTTCCGCTTCGACCTCGCCGCCACCCTGGCCCGGCAGTTCCACGAGGTCGACCGGCTGTCCTCGTTCTTCGACCTGGTGCAGCAGGACCCGGTGGTCTCCCAGGCCAAGCTGATCGCCGAACCCTGGGACCTCGGCGAGGGCGGCTACCAGGTCGGCAACTTCCCGCCGCTGTGGACGGAGTGGAACGGCATGTACCGGGACACCGTGCGCGACCTGTGGCGCGGCGAGAACGCCGCCCTGGCCGAGTTCGGCTCCCGGCTCACCGGCTCCTCCGACCTCTACCAGGACGACGGCCGCCGCCCGATCGCCTCCATCAACTTCGTCACCTGCCACGACGGCTTCACCCTGCGCGACCTGGTCTCCTACAACGACAAGCACAACGAGGCCAACGGCGAGGACAACCGGGACGGCGAGTCCTTCAACCGCTCCTGGAACTGCGGCACCGAGGGCCCCAGCACCGACCCGGCCGTGGAGGAGCTGCGGGCGCGCCAGCAGCGCAACTTCATCGCCACCCTGATGCTCTCCCAGGGCACCCCGATGCTCTCCCACGGCGACGAGCTCGGCCGCACCCAGGAGGGCAACAACAACGCCTACTGCCAGGACAACGAGCTCGCCTGGGTGCACTGGCCCGAGGGCGACGGCCCGGCCGCCCGGCTGCTGGAGTTCACCCAGGGGATGATCTGGCTGCGCCGCGACCACCCGGTGTTCCGGCGGCGCCGGTTCTTCCACGGACGGCCGGTCCCCGGGCGGCACGGCTCGGTCGCCCCCGCCCCGGACGGCTACGACGACCTCACCGACATCGCCTGGTTCACCCCCGCCGGGGAGGAGATGACCAAGCGCAACTGGGGCGCCAGCTACGCCAAGTCGCTCACCGTCTTCCTCAACGGCTACGCCATCTCGGAACCGGACCGGCGCGGCGGGCGGATCGTCGACGACTCCTTCCTGCTGATGTTCAACGCCCACTTCGAGCCGCTGGAGTTCACCGTCCCCGCCGACCACGGGCAGGAGTGGCAGGTCGTGGTCGACACCGCGCAGCCCCGGCTGCCCGCCCCCGGGACCGGGGCCCGGGTCAAGGCCGGGGACGCCCTATGGCTCACCGACCGCTCGCTGATGGTGCTGCAACGACCGGCCTAGCGACCGCGCAGGGGCCGTGCACGGGCCGTGCACGGGCCGTGCCAGGGCCCGCCGGGCGCTCATAGGGATCTTGCGCTCACCTGTTCGGGTCAGCAGCGGGTCTTGGCGGCGGGCCCGGCCGGGTACCTATGGAGCTATGACCTCCGCCGCCGAGCCCGCGCAGCCCCGCCCGGCCGCTACCCCTCCCACCCCCGCCCCCACCGCCTCGTACCGCCTCCAGCTCCAGCCCGGCTTCACCCTCCGCGACGCCACCGCCGCCGTCCCCTACCTGGCCGCCCTCGGCGTCTCCCACCTGCACCTCTCCCCGCTGCTGGAGGCCTCCCCGGGCTCCACCCACGGCTACGACACCGTCGACCACACCCGGATCAGCGAACAGCTCGGCGGGGAGGGCGCGCTGCGCGCCCTGGCCGCCGAGGCCCACCGGCACGGCCTGCGGCTGCTCGCCGACGTGGTGCCCAACCACATGGCCGTGCCCGTCCCCGAGCGGCTCAACGAACCGCTCCGGCAGGTGCTCCGGGACGGACCCGACTCGCCGTACGCCCGCTGGTTCGACATCGACTGGACCGCCCAGCCCGGCCCCGCCGACGCCCCGGAGCGCGGCCGGGTGCTGCTGCCGCTGCTCGGCGACCGGCTCGGCGCCGTCCTCGACCAGCTGGTGGTCGACGGCGGGGTGCTGCGCTACCACCGGCACGAGCTGCCGCTGCGCCCCGGCACCGAACGGCTCCCGCTCCCGGAACTGCTGGCCCGGCAGTGGTACCGGCTCGCCTGGTGGCGGCTGGCCCGCACCGAGCTCAACTACCGGCGCTTCTTCACCGTCAACGAGCTGATCGCCGTCCGGGCCGAGGACCCGGAGGTCTTCGCCGCCACCCACGCCGTGCTGCTGCGGCTGCACGCCGAGGGCGTCCTGGACGGCTTCCGGATCGACCACCCCGACGGCCTCGCCGACCCGCGCGGCTACCTGCGCCGCCTGGCCGACGCCACCGGCGGCGCCTACGTCGTGGTCGAGAAGATCCTCACCGGCGAGGAGCGGCTGCCCGCGGACTGGCCGGTGGCCGGCACCACCGGCTACGACGCGCTGCGCCGCATCGACGGCGTGCTCACCGACCCCGTCGGCGCCCGCCAGCTCGCCGAGGCCTACGAGGCCTTCCTGCGCGGCGGGGCGGTCGCGGACGACGAACCGGTGGACTCCTCCGGCCGGGACCCCCACCCGGCGGTCGCCGCCGCCCGCCGCGGCCGGGCCGAGATGACCGGGCCCGGCGGCGAGCTGACCGCCGAGGTCGAGCGGCTGGTCCGGATCGCGCTGCGGATCGGCGCCGCCGAACCCGCCCACGCCGACCACGCGCCCTGGCAACTGCGCGCGGCGCTGCGCCGGCTGCTCACCGACTACCCGGTGTACCGGCCCTACGCCCGGCCCGGCGAGCCCGCCGACGACCCCGCGCTGCCGGTGGACGGCGCAGCCGACCCGACCGGGCACCTGGTCGCCGCCCTCGCCCTCGCCCGGCTGGGCCGCAGCGACGACAAGGACGAGTTCTGCGTGCGCTTCGCCCAGACCGCCGCCGCCGTGGCCGCCAAGGGCGTCGAGGACACCGCCTTCTACCGCTGGAACGCGCTGCCCGCCCTCAACGAGGTCGGCGGCGAGCCCGCCCGGCCCGGGCTGTCCCCGGCCGCCTTCCACGACTGGTGCCGCTACCTGGAACGCGACTGGCCGCACAGCATGACGGCGCTCTCCACCCACGACACCAAGCGCAGCGCCGACGCCCGGGCCCGCCTCGCCGTCCTCGCCGAGCAGCCGCAGGCCTGGGCCGCCGAGGCCGCCGCCTGGTCCGCCGCCGCCGAGCTCGCCGCCGGGCCCGCCGCCCCCGGGCTGGACCGGGACGCCGACTGGCTGCTCTGGCACACCCTGGTCGCCGCCTGGCCGATCACCCCGGACCGGCTGGTCGCCGCCCTGCTCAAGGCCGTCCGCGAGGCCAAGCTGCACACCTCCTGGACCAGCCCCGACGCCGGGTACGAGCGGGCCCTGGAGCAGCGGGCCCGCGCCGTCCTCGGCGACGCCGGGCTGCGCGCCCGGATCGAGGGCCGGGTGCGGGAGCTCGCCCCGTACGCCCGTGCCAACACCCTGGCCGCCGCCCTGCTGCACCTGACCGTCCCCGGCGTGCCGGACCTCTTCCAGGGCAGCGAGGAGCCGCTGTACACCCTGGTCGACCCGGACAACCGGGGCGTGGTGGACCTCGGCGCGCTCGCCGTACGGCTCACCGACGCGGCCGCCCCGCGCCCCGGCGACCTCGCCCGGGAGAAGCTGCACCTGACCGCCACCGCGCTGCACCTGCGCCGCTCCGGCCCGCTCGGCGCCTACCGACCGCTGGCCGCCCCCGACCACCTGCTCGCCTTCGCCCGCGGCGAGGACGTGGTCACCGCCGTCACCCGGCTGCCGTACGGGCTGGCGGCGGCGGGCGGCTGGCGCGACGCCGTCCTGGAGCTGCCGCCCGGCGGGCCGTGGACCGACGAGCTGTCGCTGCGCGGCTTCCCCGCCGGTCCGGTGCCGGTGGCGGACCTGCTGGCGACGTACCCGGTGGCGCTGCTGACGAGGAGGGGCCGATGATGTCGCGCTACGAGGTCTGGGCGCCGAACGCGACCCGCCGGGTCGACGTCGAAGTGGACGGCAGCGCCTATGAGTTGGCGCGCTGCCCGGAGCGGGACGGCTGGTGGAGCGGCGAGGCCCCGGCGGGCGACTACGCCTTCCGGCTCGACGGCGGCCAACCGCTGCCCGACCCGCGCTCGCCCCGCCAGCCGTACGGCCCCGACGGCCCCAGCCGGGCGGTCGACCACACCGCCTTCCGCTGGTCGCACACCGGCTGGCGCGGCCGCGCCCTGCCCGGCGCGGTGCTCTACGAGCTGCACGTCGGCACCTTCACCGCCCGCGGCACCTTCGAAGCGGCCGCCGAACAGCTCGACCACCTGGTCGAGTTGGGCGTGGACCTCGTCGAACTGATGCCGGTCTGCCCGTTCCCCGGCAAGCACGGCTGGGGCTACGACGGCGTCGCGCCCTGGGCCGTGCACGAGCCCTACGGCGGCCCGGAGGGACTCAAGCGCTTCGTGGACGCCGCGCACCGCAAGGGCCTCGGGGTGGTGCTCGACGTGGTGCACAACCACCTCGGCCCGTCCGGCAACCACCTCCCCGCGTACGGCCCGTACTTCACCGACCGGCACCACACCCCGTGGGGCTCGGCGGTCAACCTGGACGCGCCCGGCTCGGACGAGGTGCGCGCCTACCTGGTCGGCAGCGCGCTCGCCTGGCTGCGCGACTACCGGATCGACGGCCTGCGACTGGACGCGGTGCACGCCCTCGTCGACGACCGGGCCGTCCACTTCCTGGAGGAACTCTCCTGGGAGGTCGAGAAGTTGGCGGCCTCGTCCAACCGCCCACTGTTCCTGATCGCCGAATCCGACCTCAACACCCCGCGCACCACCGCCGCCCGCGAGGCCGGCGGCCAGGGCCTCACCGCCCAGTGGAACGACGACTTCCACCACGCCCTGCACTGCGCGCTCACCGGCGAATCCCAGGGCTACTACGCGGACTTCGCGGCCGCACCGCTCACCGCCCTGGCCAAGACGCTGCGCCACGGCTTCTTCCACGACGGCACCTGGTCCTCCTTCCGGGGGCGCGGCCACGGCCGCCCGTTCGGGGCCGATGCGGCGGGCCACCGGCTGCTCGGCTACCTCCAGACCCACGACCAGGTCGGCAACCGGGCGCTCGGCGACCGGATCTCCACCTCGCTCACCCCCGGCCGACTGGCCTGCGGCGCCGCGCTGGTGCTCACCGCGCCGTTCACCCCGATGCTGTTCATGGGCGAGGAATGGGGCGCCGCCACCCCCTGGCAGTACTTCACCGACCACACCGACCCGGCCCTGGCGGAGGCCGTCCGGCAGGGCCGGCGGCGGGAGTTCGCCGAGCACGGCTGGGCCGCCGAGGCCGTCCCGGACCCGCAGGAGCCGGCCACCGTGCTGCGGTCGGTGCTCGACTGGACCGAGCCCCGGCGCGCCCCGCACGCCGAACTCCTCGACTGGCACCGGACGTTGATCCGGCTGCGGCGCGAGCGGCCGGAGCTCGCCGAACCGGACCTCGGCGCGGTGCGGGTCGACGTCGACGAGGCGGCGGGCCGGCTGGTGCTGCACCGGGGGCCGTACCGGATCGCGGTCAACCTGGGCCCGGCCGAGGCCCTGCTGCCGCTGGGCGGCACCGGGCGGGAGGTGGTGGCGGCCTTCGGGGCGGCCCTGCTGGAGGACTCGGGGGTGCGGCTGGCGGCGGACGCGGTGGCGGTCGTGCGGACCGGCTGACTCACCAGAGGAAGGTGCCGATCCGGTCCCGGAGCGAGGCGGCGTCCAGGCCGTAGGCGGCCAGGTGCTCCGGGATCGACCCGTACTGCCGGTGCTCCTCGCGCGGTACGCCCAGGGCCAGCACCCGGTGCGGGCGGTCACCCAGCGCCGCGTGCGCCTCGTTGGCCGAGGTGCCCGCCAGGTACGGCTCCACCAGCACCGCGTCGGCCTTGTCGCCCAGCGCGGCGCGCAGTCCGGCGGCGTCGAAGGGGCGCACCGTCGCCGCGTACAGCACGGTGACGTCCAGGCCCTCGGTGGCCGCGAGCACCGCGTCCAGCATCGGGCCGACGGCCAGCACCACGCCGCGGCCGCCGGTGCGGACGGTGGTGAAGCGGCCGGGCTCGACGGCGACCGGCTCGGCGTTCTGGTGCGCGGAGAGCCGGACGTACACGTTGCGGTCACCGTCCGCGTAGGCGTCGCGCAGCAGCTGCTCGGCCTCGTCCGGGTGGCCGGGGACGTGCACCGTCCAGTCCGGCAGGGTGTCCAGCAGGGCGACGTCACCCGGGGACATGTGGGTACGGCCGCCGGCCGGCCAGTCGTAGGAGCCGGCCGCGCTCACCAGCACCGCGCCGACGCCCTGGTGCACCAGGTCCAACTTGACCTGCTCCCAGGGTCGTTCGATCAGGAAGCTGGCGAAGGTGTGGGCGACCGGGCGCATCCCGGTCAGCGCCAGTCCGCCGGCCGCGCCGATCAGCAGCTGCTCGCGGATGCCGACGTTGACCACCCGGTCGGGGTGGCGCCGCTGGGCCGGCTCGAAGGCGGCGGCGGTGATGTCGGCGAGCACCACGGCCAGTCGGGGGTCCTCGTCCAGCAGTCGGGTGGTGACGTCGACGAAGCGGTCGCGCATGGTGTCCATCGGTGAAGTGCCTTTCGCTGCGCTCTGGTCGGTGCGCTCGGGGGTTCTAGCGGTCGGGGGTCCGGCGGCGCGGTCAGGAGTCCTTGGGCTCGACCCGGGCGACCACCGCATGCGGGCGCCCCGGGTGCTCGGCGGTGTACGCCCGGTACAGCGCCTCGTGGTCGCGGCCGTCGACGGTCGCGGTGGACCACCCCTCGGCGGCGAAGCGCCGGGCGATGCCGCCCTGCCAGCCGTGGGTGGCCGAGGAGTTGTCGATCACCACCACGTGGAGCCGGTCCAGGCCGTACGCGCCGGCGAAGGCCATCGCCTCGTGGTTGGAGCCCTCGTCGAACTCGGCGTCGCCGACCAGCACCCACACCGCCGGGTCCGCCAGCCCCTGGGCCCGCAGCCCGAGCGCGGTGCCCACGCCCAGCGGCAGGCCGTGGCCGAGCGAGCCGGAGGCGATCTCCACGCCGCGCAGCAGGGTGCGGTCCGGGTGGTGGCCGAGCGGCGAGTCGTAGCCGCCGAAGCTCGGCAGCACGGCCGGGTCGAGGAAGCCCTTGGCCGCGAGTACGGCGTAGTAGGCCATCGGGCCGTGGCCCTTGGAGAGCAGGAAGCGGTCACGGTCCTGGGCGTCGGCGGTGTCCGGGGAGACCCGCAGTACCCGGTCGTACAGCACCCACAGGGCGTCCAGGGTGGAGGTGGCGGCGGGGCCGTGCTTCTCGTCGCCGGTCATCAGGGCCATCAGGCCCGGCAGGTCCGCGAAACGGGCCCGGGCCGCGGTTTCCGTGCTGGTCGTCGTCATGCGTCGATCGTGCAACTTAAAGCGAACTTGAGGTCAAGCCGCTACAGTGAGTGCCCATGACCGCGATACCCGGCAGCGCCCGCACCGCTGCCCCGCGCACCGCCGCCCCGCGCACCGGCGACCTGCTCACCATCGGCCAGCTGGTCGCCCGCAGCGGGCTGGCCCACTCCGCGCTGCGCTACTACGAGAGCCTCGGCCTGATCCACGCCACCCGCACCGCCGGCGGCCAGCGCCGCTACCCGCGCGGCACCCTGCGCCGGGTCGCCTTCGTCCGGGCCGCCCAGCGGGTCGGCCTCTCCCTGGACGAGGCCAGGGTCGCCCTCGACCGGCTGCCCGAACGCCCCGCCCCCAGCGGCACCGAGTGGGACGTCGTCGCCGAGTCCTGGCGGGGCCGGATCGACGAACAGATCGCCGAACTCGAACGGCTCAAGGCCAAGCTCACCGGCTGCATCGGCTGCGGCTGCCTCTCGCTCACCCGCTGCGCCCTGTACAACGCCGACGACCGCGCCGCCGAGGCCGGCCCCGGCGCCCGCTACCTGCTCACCCGCGACCCGGACAGCGGACCGGAGCCCACCCCGCCGGGCCTCCCGGACGGCTGCGGCCCCCGGGAGCGGCGTGCAGCGGGCCCTGGGTGCTGAAAAGCCTTTGCCGACGGGCCGTTGGTGTGCCTACAGTGCGGGCATGCTGCCCCTGGTGGAGACGGACGAGCAGGGGGACGCGGTCCTCGCCGACGAAGCGGTGATGCGCCCGGGAGCCGAGGCGCTGTGCGCGCGACTGGGCGTCCGCGGGGCGGTGCTGGAGCGCTTCGCGGAGGGCTCCGTCCCGGTCTACGCGGTGGGCACCGAGCACGTGCTCAAGCTGTTCCCGGCACCCTCCGCCCGGGAGGCACTGGCCGAGGAGCGCGTCCTGGCCTTCCTGGAGGGCAGGCTCCCCGTCCCCACCCCCGCACTCCGGGCGGCCGGCGAGTACGTCAACGGCTGGCGCTACGTCCTGATGTCCCGCCTGCACGGCGAGGGCCTGGCCCCCGCCTGGCCGCGCATCCCGCAGGGCGCACGCGAGCGGATCGCCCGTGACTGCGGCGAGGCGCTCGCCGCCCTGCACGCCCTGGACGCGGAGCCGCTCGCCGACGCCCTCCCGCCCGGCGCCTGGCCGGCCTTCCTGGCCCGCCAGCGCGCGGGCGCCCTCGCCCGGCAGCGTGAACGCGGTCTGCCCGAGGCCTGGCTGGAGCAGATCCCGGACTTCCTCGCCACCGCCCCGCTCCCGGCCACCCCGCAACGCGCCCTGCTGCACACCGAGTTCATGCGCGAGCACCTGATCACCGACCCGGCCGACGGCTGGCGGCTCACCGGCCTGATCGACTTCGAGCCCGCGATGGTCGGCGACCCGGCCTACGACCTGGTCGCCGTCGGCCTGTTCACCACCCGCGCCGACCCGCAGCTGCTCGGGCGGCTGCTCACCGCCTACGGCCGCCCCTTCGAGCCGCGCCTGCTGATGGCGTACACACTGCTGCACGTGTACAGCAACCTGCCGTGGTACCTGCGGGAGTTGAGGCCATCGGCGCGGACGCTGGACGACCTCGCCGAGGAGTGGTTCGGGACCGCCTAAGGGCGGGGGTCCGTGCGCAGCAGGCCGTAGTAGACCATGTCGCGCCACTCCCCGGCCCGGAAGACCATCGACCGGTGGACACCCTCGCGGGTGAAGCCCAGCTTCTCCAGGACGCGCTGCTCGGCGAGGTTGCCGATGTCGGTGTCCGCCTCCACCCGTACCGCCGTGGTGTGCGCGAACAGGTAGTCCACCAGCAGACGGTGGGCCTGGGTGCCGATGCCCCGCCCCCGCGCCTGCGGCATCAGCTGCGCGCCGATGCTCCAGTACGGGTTGTTCGGCCGCGCGGCCTTGCGGGTGGCGGCGACGAAGCCGAGGAACTCACCCTCGGTGGCGACGGCGAAGATCGACTGCTCCTCGCTCAGCAGCCCGTGCTCGGCCCAGCGGCGGCGGAAGCGCTCCGGGTCCGCCCAGCCGAACCACTGGAACTCGCCCAGCGCCTCGGGGTCGTTCAGCATCCCGCCCAGGGCGGTGAGGTCGGCTTCGGCTATCGGGCGGAGGAAGATCTTCTCTGGGTCCATGCCGCCACCAACGACGGAGATCGTTTGACCGTTCCTCAGGCCGGGGCGGGGGCGGGGGCCGGGACGGACCGGGCGAGCCGGAAGCCGACGTCGTCGATCCGCAGGGTCGGATGGCTGCGGCGGCGGACGGAGGCGCGGCAGCTCCAGTGCTCGTCGAACCAGCCGCCGCCGCGCAGCACGCGGTAACTGCCGTACACCTCGGGGTCGTAGAAGTCCCAGCACCACTCCCACACGTTGCCGAGCAGGTCGTACAGCCCGTAGGCGTTGGGCCGCAGCCCGCCGACCGGATGCGGGCGTTCGCCGGAGTTGCCGCGGTGCCAGGCGATCTCGTCCAGCGGGCCGTAGCGCGGCCCGTCGGTTCCGGCGCGGCAGGCGTGCTCCCATTCGGCCTCGGTGGGCAGCCGGTGGCCGTCGGCGGTGCGGTCCCAGACGACGTCCTCGCCGTCGATCCGATAGGCGGGTGCGCGGCCCTCGCGCCGGGACAGCTCGTTGCAGTAGCGGACGGCGTCGAGCCAGGAGACGCTGTGCGCGGGGCGGCGGTCGCCGGTGAGACCCTCGTACTCCTCGCGGGTGACCGGACAGGGCGCCAGCTCGAAGGGGGCCACCTCGACGCTCCAACTCCGCTGGGTGCGGCGGTCGGAGAGCGTCACGCGGCCGGGCGGAACGGCGATCGGTCCGGTACGGGGCTCCATGATCGCCGATCCTACGGCCCCGCCCTTGCCGCCCCGGCCGCCCGGCTCGGGCCCTTCGACCCGACTCAGCCCTTCGACCCGACTGCGCCCAGCAGGTCGATCGCCCCGCGCTCGGCCAGTTCCTCCGCGTGCGCGGGCAGCGGGGTGCCCGCGTGCAGGTGCGGCCGGACGACGGCGAGCGGCAGGCCGACGACCGCGAGGGTGACCCGGTCGAGGTCCAGCGGCGTCACGGCGCCGAGCCGCTCGGCGAGCCCCTCCACCGCCTCCCGCACCCGCCGCCCGGCCTGCCGTTCGCGCCCCAGCTGCTCCTGCGGCCACTCGGCCCGGCCGAAGGCCTCCGCGCCGTGCAGCAGGACGACGGCCCCCTCCCGGTGCGCCCGGCTCCAGGCGACGACCTGCCGGGCGGCCGCGCCGGCGACGAGCCGCGGCTCGGCCTGCCCGGCGAGGACCGGCAGGTAGGTGTCGTGGAACTCCCCGAGCGTGCGCAGCCACAACTCGGCCAGCAGGGCGGAGCGTTGGGGGAAGCGGTGGTAGACGGAGCCGTTGGGCGCACCGCTCTCGCGGGCCACGGCGGACATGGTGACGGCGGCCGGACCGCCGACGGCCGCGAGGCGCACGGCGGCGTCGAGGAGGGTGGCTTCGTCATGGCGGGGTGGCCTGGGCATGCAATGGAGAGTACTCTCCAATTCAATTGGAGGGACCCATCCAAAACCAGGAGGACCCGCTGTGGCCGTGCTCAACATCCACGAACGCACCATCCCGGCACCGGAGTCGACGGTCGGCGCACTCCTCGACGGCCTCGCCGGCCCGGACGACCGGCTCTGGCCCGGCCCCGACTGGCCCCCGCTGGAGCTCGACGGCCCGCTCGCGGTCGGCGCCGCCGGCGGGCACGGGCCGGTCCGCTACCGGGTCGTCGGCTACCAGCCGAGCCGGTGGGTGCGGTTCCGGTTCAGCGGGCCGCGCGGCTTCGACGGGTTCCACGAGTTCACCGTCCAGCCCGCGAACGGCGGCTCCCTGCTGCGCCACACCATCGCGATGCGCCTGCACGGCCCGAGCCGGCTGACCTGGCCGCTGGCCTTCCGCTGGCTGCACGACGCCCTGCTGGAGGACTCCCTCGACCGGGCCGTCCGCGCCTGCGGCGCCACCGTGGACTCCCCGGCACGATGGAGCGCCCCCGTACGACTGCTGCGCCGACTGGCCCACCGCTGACCACGGCACGCCCCCTGGCGTCCGCAGCCGACGCGCCGCCAGGATGGTTCCCTGCCAACGGGATCAGCGGACGAGAGGCGGCGACGGCCATGGCGGTCATGACGGTCAGCACAGTGGTGGAGGCCCCGGCCGAGCGGGTCTGGGAACTGATCGGGGACTTCCACGCCCTCGGCGAGTGGCACCCCCACCTGCCGACAAGCCGGCTCGGCAACGCGCTGACGGGCAACGCGATCGGCGCGGTCCGGGTCTTCGAGTTCGACGGCGTCGTCCTGAACGAGATGCTGGTCGCCTACGACGGCGAGGCCCGGGCCTACACCTACAGCTTCCCCGACGGCACCTTCCACTTCGACCGCTACCGCGCCACCCTGCGGGTCACCCCGGTGACCGAGCTGGACACCAGCTTCGTGGAGTGGAGCGTCACGTACGACATCGAGGCGGAGCACCGCAAGGAGTCCACCGAGCGCGTGCACGGCGTCTTCACCGCCGGTCTGGCCGCCCTGCGGGAGCGCTTCGCGAACTGAGCCGGACGGCGGGCGGGCGGCGGGCGGGCGGTGCACGGCGCACGAGAAGTCGACCTGGTCGACTTCTCGTGCGCAGGCCCCCACCCTAGGCCTGCGGTGCGCCCTCACCCGTCGCGGTCAGGCGGCGCCGAGCCGCGGCGAGGAGTTCGGCGGACAGGCCCGGATCGTCGCTCGCCCGGGCGAGCATCAGCGCGCCGACCATCGTCGACAGGTCGGCGAGCGCCGCCTCGCGCCCGGCCGCGTCGGGCAGCTGCTGGAAGCCGTCGACCAGGTCGCGCAGCCCGGCCGTGAAGGCGGTGCGCAGCGGGGCGCCGGGTTCGGCCCGGGCCGCGTCGGCGGCCAGCGCTGCGGCGGCGCAGCCCTGGCCGGGGTGGTCGCGATGGAGGGCGGAGAGGTAGCGGGCGAGGAACTCGGCGCGGGGGGTGCGCCGCTCGTCCGAGGGGTCGTCGTCCGCACCAGGGTCCGCCAGCGCGTCCATGGCCTCGCGGCGTTCGGCGAAGGCGGCGGTGAGGGCCTGGGCGACGAGGTCGTCCTTGGACGAGAAGTGCCGGTAGAAGCCGCCGTGGGTGAGTCCGGCCGCGGCCATCGCCTGGGGGACGCTGACCTGCTCGGAGCCCTTCTCCCGGATCAGCCTGGCGGTGTGGTCGATGACCTCCTGACGGTGGCGTTCGGCCTCGGCGCGTGAGACGCGGGGCATGTCCGCGCTCCCTTCGTCGTCCTGTGGTGGTGTCCCGGCGGCCCCCGGTGGTGCTCCCGGTGGCGGTCCCACTCTCCCATCCGGGGCTCCCTTGCCCATTTTAGATGATGGCCATAATCTAAAACCAGTGGGGAGCCCCGGCGACGGGGCACCACCCTTCCGAGAGCGAGGAACACGCACATGACCGTGATCGAAGGCTCCACCGCCCTGGTCACCGGAGGCCTCCGCGGCCTCGGCCGGGCATTCGTCGGAGAACTGCTGGCCCGCGGCGCGACGAAGGTCTACGCCACCGCCCGGACACCCGTCCCCAGCGAGGACGGCCGGGTGGAGGTCCTCGCCCTGGACGTCACCGACGACGCCTCGGTGGCCGCCCTCGCCGAGCGGGCCCAGGACGTCGACATCGTCTTCAACAACGCCGGCGTCCTGCACCCCGGCGCCCTGCTGACCGCCGACCTGCGGCACGTCCAGGACACCTTCGACACCAACGTCCTGGGCCCGCTGCGGATCGCCCGCGCCTTCGCGCCCGTGCTGGCAGCCCGGGGCGGCGGGGCACTCGTCGACATCCACTCCGCACTGTCCTGGGGCGCGGGCGCGGGCGCGTACGGGGCCTCCAAGGCGGCCCTGTGGTCGCTCACCAACTCCCTGCGCCTGGAGCTCGCCGCCCAGCACACCCAGGTCGTCGGCGTGCACCTGGGCTTCGCCGACACCGAGATGGTGGCAGCTCTGCCCGTCGACAAGCTCCCGGCCGACGAGGTGGCCCGCATCGTGCTGGACGGCATCGAGCGCGGCGACCGCGAGGTGCTCGTCGACGACGTCTCCCGGTCGTTCAAGGCCGCACTCGCCGGGCCGGTGGAGGGCCTGACCGTCCCCTTCCGCCGCTGAGCCGCCGCACCCCTGCACCGCTGAGGAGAACACCCATGCCCCTGTGGCACGTCTACCACCCCCGCGGCACCTACAGCCCCGAGCAGAAGCAGCGGATGGCCGCCGACATCACCGGCATCTACACCCGCTTCGGGCTGCCGAAGTTCTACGTGATGACGCTGTTCCACGAGATCGGCGCCGACGACTTCCACGTCGGCGACCAGCCCACCCAGGACGCGGTACGGATCGTGGTCGAGCACATCGCCCGCCACACCGAGGACCCCGACGTGCGCAAGCGCACCCGGGAGGCGCTCGCCGCCGTCCTCGCGCCCCACACCACCGATCGCGGCCTGTACTGCGAGTTCCACGTCGACGAGACGCCCCGCGACCTGTGGATGATGGACGGGATCTCCCCTCCGCCGTCCAACAGCGAGGCCGAACAGCTGTGGGTCCGGGAGAACCGCCCGATCCCGTACTGACCGGCCTTAGGAAGTGCCGCCCGGCACCTGCCCGGTGCCGGGCGGCCAGGTGTGACCGGCCTCGTGGAGGTTCGCCAGCGCCAAGTAGTCGTTGCCCAGCATCACCTGGGCCAACCGGGCCGCCGCCGAGACCACGTCGGGCCAGCCGGGGGCGTCAAGGAAGGCCTCGTCCGGGGCCTGGGCTCCGACCGCGTCCTGCACCGCGCCGTACGCGGCGCCGAGCCGGGCCATCAGCGCGACCTCCTCCTCGGTGCGGAGGCTCAGGCCGAGATGGCGCTCGGGTTCGTCCGCGTCGCAGAAGTCGTCGAAGAGCACGTGCACGATGTGGTCGAGGTTCTCGAACTGCCTACGGTCGAGCCACACTTCCCGCTGCCAGGTCGGGCTGGCCAGGGAGACGACGGCGGGCACGACGTGCAGCCGGAAATGGGGGAAGGCGATTCCGTGATCGATCACGGGCCGACGGTACCCACGTAGCGCCCGACCGGGCAGTCATTGAAGAGCGCTGCCCGCTAAAGGACCAGAGCGAACCAGCCGGCCACCGAGACCGCTGCGGCGAGCCCGCCGAGGGCGACCGCCGCCCGGCC
This sequence comes from Kitasatospora sp. NPDC059160, assembly GCF_042755465.1. NCBI lineage: Bacteria > Bacillati > Actinomycetota > Actinomycetes > Kitasatosporales > Streptomycetaceae > Kitasatospora > Kitasatospora sp. NPDC059160. Next base: position 83,353 of record NZ_JBHZCN010000032.1, read on the forward strand.
GTGCTCCAGCCCCCGTGCCCGCTGGAAGGCGGCGATCAGCACGCTGATCGCCGCTACCGGCATGAGCAGGAACGCCAGGAACCAGGCCCAGCCGCCCAGGGCGAGCGCGGCCAGGAGGCCGATGATCAGCAGCGGCACCCACACGGCGGCCACCGTGAACCCGGCCGCCGCGCACGCGACCCGGAACCGGTCCTGGCGCCGGTAGAAGACCGGCACGGCACAGACGGCGCCGCTCAGCAGCCCGACGGCGGAGAGGAAGAGCCGCAGACCGGCCCCGCACGTCGGCGCGATGAGCACCAACGGCACCAGGGGCACCGCACTTGCCACCCCGGCCAACCACCTCGCACTCGTGGGCACCACGGCCATGCCTCCACCCCTCCTTTGAACGCGTTCAAACGTAACACGCGAGAGGCTGGGCCGATCAGGAGGATTCGGCGCCCCCGATCGCCGCGAGCAACTGTCGGCGGACGGCAGCAGCGGCACCGGGCATCCGGCGGGCCAGCTCCACGTCGAGTCGCCGACGTTCAGCCCGGAGGAGTCGGGCGACGGGGGCGCGGGAGCAGTGCTGGAACCAGAGGTCGCGGAGCCGGTCGATCACGCCGCCACCTCGCCCCACACGATCTTGCCGATCGGCCGGCGCGGGCAGCAGCCCCAGCGCTTGGCGAGGGAGTCGACGAGCTGGAGGCCTCGCCCGGTCTCGCCGTCGAGACCGGGCGAGGAGAGGGAGGGGACCCGGTCACCCCGGGCGTCGTGGACCTCGATACGGAGGCGGGTGGGGTCGACGTCGAGGGAGAAGTAGATGAGGTGGCCGATCGGGGTGCCGTGCAGGACGGCGTTGGTCACGAACTCGGTGGTGATGACGAGCCCGGAGTCGAGGAAGCACTCGCCGTACGGGGTGGAGGAGAGGAGGGCCGCGAGCCGCTGGCGGGCCATCGCGGGCGAGCGGCGGCTGCGCGGGAGCCAGATGGTGGAGGAGGTTCGAGACATGGCGAAGTCACCTTCCAGGCACATGACATGAGTGGAGAAGGCCGGGCGACCACGACGGCCGCCCGTAGGCGTCCAACACGAAGCGCCTCACGAGGGTGCGCTACAGCCTTACGCCATGCATGTCACGCACAGGCAGCACTTCGTCACGCACAGCATGGAGCATCGCCGCGAATGATCGCAAGGCAAGTCGATGAAATATGAAAACTTTCAGATCTGATGGCTAGGCGCGCCCTCTAGGCTGTTGCCGATGGTGGCGAACCGTCACCACTCGCATGCACACTGGTCCTTGAACGTCATGGAGGGGTTACGTAGATGGCAGTCGCAGTGCCAGCAGTGCGGTACCGACGCATCGCCGCCGAGCTGAGAAGGCTTCGCGAGTTGAAGAGCCTCTCCGCCGAAGAGGTCGCCGCCCAGGTCGACGGCATCAACCTGGTGAAGCTCAGCCGGTACGAGAACGCCCGGGTCCAGCTCAAGCCGGATGTCGTCCGCGCCCTGCTCGACTTCTACGAGTGCGACGAGGAGCTCAAGGAGGTCCTCGTCGAGATCCTCCGGGACAAACGCCGCCCGGGCTGGATGGCGGGCTACGAGCAACTGAACCCGCTCTACACGGACTTGATCCGGCTCGAAGAAACGGCTGTTGGCAACAAGTCGTACGAGTCTGCCTACATCCCCGGCCTCCTCCAGACGCGCCAGTACGCCCACGCCATCATCGCCAGCGGCGTGATAAACAAGCCCAGCGTCGAAGAGCGGGTGGAAGTCCGGATCAACCGGCAATCCGTCCTCACACGGTCCGAGAACCCACTGAAACTGTGGGCCGTGATCCACGAGGCAGCCCTGACCATGGGCGCCGCCCCAGGGGTCATGACAGACCAGTTGGACAAGCTGCTGCAGTTCAGTCAGCTCCCCAACATCAGAATTCAGATCATGCCGTCCATGGCTCCGCCGCACCCTGGCATGACCGGCTCGTTCGCACTCCTGGAGTTCCGGCAACGAGATCTCGACCTGGTTCTGCTCAGCGGCATGCTCAGCAGCGATTGGGTTGAAGACCCGGGCCAAGTCGATATCTATCGAGCGGCGTTCGACGAGATCATGGCAACCGCCCTGGACCTCGACCAGTCTCGTAGCCTCATCGCACAGAAGAGAGACATGCTCAAGTGACCCATTTCCCTGTCGCCTCCGCGCTCCCCATCCAGTGGAGGAAGGCAAGCGCCAGCAACCCCAACGACAACTGCGTCGAAGTAGCCGATGCCATCACGGACATCGTCCCGGTCCGCGACAGCAAGGACCCCCACGGCCCGGCGCTCGCCTTCTCCCCCGACGGGTGGCAGTCCTTCATCGCCGGCATCCGCTCCGACGACTTCCCCGCCACCCCCTGAATCACCCCGGGCGGGGGGCGGGGCGCCCCCCCGGGGCCCCCGGGGCCCCCCGCGGCGCGGGGGGGCGCGAGAGGCTGACCGACGGCCCGGAACCGAGAGAACGAAACAA